>NZ_JBITMC010000009.1:0-227873 GCF_044465805.1 Micromonospora sp. NPDC049497
GCAACACCACCGGACAACTCGCCACCACCGAACAACTCACCGACCCCCACTACTGGACCCGCCACATCCTCGCCCCCGTCCACTACGCCCACGGCGTCACAGCCCTACACGACAAGCACGCCGTCCGCACCTTCCTCGAACTCGGACCCGACACCACCCTCACCGCCCTGCACACCCACACCCGGCCCGAGGCGCTCGCCGTGCACACCCTGCACCGGGAGCGGGCAGACCAGCACACCCTCCTCGCGGCCGCCGCCACCGTGGCCGCCCGCCCCACCGGCGGCTACCCTCATCTCGACCTGCCCACGTACCCCTTCCAGCGCACCCGGCACTGGCTGCCGCCCACCACGGACCCCGCTCCGGCCCACCCGGCCGTCGAGCCGGCCGGCGGTCACCCGCTGCTCGGTGCGCCGTCGGACCTGGCCGGCACCGCGGGACGCTGGTTCACCCGCACCCTGGTCCCCGACCGGCTCCGCCTCGTCGACCAGCACCGGCTGCTGGGCACGGCGGTGTTCCCCGCCACGGCGCTCGTCGAGTGGGCGCTCGCCGCGGGTCGGGCCGACGCCACGGACACCCGGTGGACCATGGAGGGGATCACCTTCGACGAGTTCCTCCGCTGCGCCGACGGGACCACGCTCACCCTCCAGGCCAGCGCGCAGCCCGACGGACGGGGGCAGCGGGTGCGCTGCTTCAGCCGCCCCGCGGATGAGCCGACGGCGCCCTGGGTGCAGCACGTCACCGTCGCCGCCGTGCACGCCGGGACCACGCCCCCACCGCCTCGGCTGCACCTGGCCGGTGCACGGGCCGGCATGACCGCCGAGGACCTCGACGGGTTCTACGACCGGCTCTGGCGGATCGGCGTCGAGTACGGGCCCGGCTACCGGGCGATGACCCGGCTGCTGCGCTCCGGAAGCGAGGCCCTCGCTCTGGTCGAGGTGGACGAGGCGGAACGGGACGGCGACGGGTGGCTGCTGAACCCGATGGTCCTCGACGCCTGCCTGCACGTCGGTGCCGCGTTCGGCGTCAGCGAGGACGACTTCTGGCTCCCCGCCGGCATCGAGCGGATCGAGGTGTACGACCGGTTGCCCCGCCGGGTCTGGTGCCGGGCCCGTTCCCGAAGCGGACCGGAGGGCGGCGAACGGACGATGGACCTCGACGTGGTCACCGCGCTCGGCGAGCCGGTGGCCCGGCTGACCGGCGTCCGGCTGCGCGCGCTGCCGCGTACCGTCGTCACCGGCCTGGCCGGGTCGCGGCTGCACCGCTACGACGTGGCCTGGCAGCCGCTGCCGGGCCGGCCGACGCGGCGGGCCGAGGTCGGCCCACGCGACACCTGGCTGGTCTGCGGCCGGGACGCCGAGGTCGTCGCGGACTGGCACGCCAACCTGCTCGGACTCGGCTGCGCCGCCGCCGCGCTGGTGTTCACCGACGGTGGCCGGGTGCCGGCGACCGCGTCTCTGCGAGGTGGCACCGTACCGGTGGACCCCGCCGACGAGACGGCCCTGGCCCGGCTGGTCGACACGGCCCGCGCGGACGGCGTCAAGCTGCGCGGCCTGCTGCTGCACGGCGCGGCCGACGCCGACGCGGACTCGGCCGACGCCGCCTACCGCGCCGCGCGGGACGCGCTCGCCGTCCTCCGCCAGGTCCTGCGGGCGTACGGCGACGACGCACCGGACGTGGTGCTCTGCACCGCCGGCGCGGAGGCGCCCACCGGGGACAGCGTGCCGGTGCCGGCGCAGGCGGTGCTCGGCGCGCTGACCCGGGCGGTACTGACCGAACACCCGCACCTGCGCTGCGTGCAGGTGGACCTCGACCCCGCCGGCCCCGCGCCGGCGCTCTCCACCGTCCTCGACCGGGTGGTGGACGCCGACGGCGCCACCCACCTCGCGGTGCGGGACGGCACCTGGTACGAGGCCCGGCTGCGGGAGCGCGACCTGCCCCCGCCGGGTGCCGGGCCGGTGCTCCGCGCCGACGCGACGTACCTGGTCACCGGCGGCTTCGGCGGGCTGGGCCAGGCGGTGGCCGGGTGGCTGGCCGACCGGGGCGCGGGGCACCTGGTCCTGGTGGGACGGCGGATGCCGACGGTGGAACCGCCGCTGCTGGCCGCGCTGCGCGAGCGGGGCGTACGGCTGCGCTGCCTGGCGGTGGACGTCACGGACGAAGACGCGCTGGCCGCCGCGCTGGACGGGCTCGCCGGGGAGCTGCCGCCGCTGGCCGGCGTGGTGCACGCCGCCGGCGTGGTCGACGACGCGGCCCTGGCCGAGCAGGACTGGGACCGGTTCCGCCGGGTGCTCGACCCGAAGGTCCGCGGGGGTTGGAACCTGCACCGCGCGACGGAAGGTCTCGACCTCGACTTCTTCGTGCTGTTCTCCGCGTTCGGCGCGCTGGTCGGCTCTGCCGGTCAGGCCAACTACCTGGCCGCGAACGCCTTCCTGGACGCCCTGGCCCGACACCGGCGGGCACGCGGCCTGCCGGCGGTCAGCGTCGGCTGGGGGCCGTGGGCGCAGGCCGGCATGGCCGTCGATCAGGGTGTTCTGGGCCGGCTGGCCGCGCTCGGCCTGGACGCGCTACCCACCGCCGAAGCCCTGGCGGCGCTGGGCGCGCTCCTCGCCCCGCCGGCCGGAGAGCCGGTCGAGCCGGTGGTCGGCCTGGCCCGGGTGGACTGGCGCCGGTCGCTGACCGCGGCCGGCCGGGCCCGGCCGTACCGTCTGCTGGCCGAGGTGACGCCGGCCGACCTGGCCGGCGGCGGCGGTACGGAGCACGGCACGTCGGCGCCGGACCTGGCGATGCTGACGCTGACCGACCCGGTGGCGGCCCGTGAGGTGGTGCTCGCCGGGCTGTTGGAGCGGGCGGCGGTGCTGCTCGGCCTCAGCGCCGCCGACCAGGAGGCGATCCGGCCCACCTTCGCCGGGACCCGGCTGAACGAGCTGGGCCTGGACTCCCTGACCACGGTCCGGCTCCGCCAGCGGCTGCTGGTCGACTACGCCGCCGATGTACCACCGGCGGACCTCTTCGGCGGCGGGACGGCGGCCGAGGTGGCCGAGCTGATCTGCCAGCAGCTGACCCTGCGCAGTGTCATCGCGGCCGACGACGACTTCGACGACGAGGACGCCGAGGTGCTGACGCTGTGAGCGCGGACGGTCCGAACTGGAGGAAGGGTGTTGCGGTGAGCGGAACGGACGAGGGTGCGATCGCCACCCTGGTGGCCGACCTGGCATTGAGCGAGGTGCGGTTGAAGCTGGTCGGTGACGACCATCTGAGCGTGAGCGCCCCGAAGGGGCGGCTCTCCCCCGACCTGCGCGAGCGGATCACCCGGCACCGGGCGGAGCTGATCGGCTGGCTGTCCCGGGCCCGGCGGGCCGCCGATCCGGCCGGACCGCTGCCGGAGATCACCCCCGATCCGGCGGCCCGGCACGAGCCGTTCCCGCCGTCGGACATCCAGATGTCCTTCCTGGTGGGCAGCCGGGAAGGTCTTGAGTACCACGTCCGGCCGCACCAGTACATGGAGGTGGACTTCCCGGCCCTGGACCCGGCCCGGTTCGAACGGGCGCTGAACGCGGCGGCACGGCGGCACCGGCACAGCCTGGTGGTGGTCCGCGAGGACATGATGCTGGAGACGGTCCGCGACCCGGAGCCGATCCCGGTCGAGGTGATCGACCTACGTGGGCTCGACGAGGCCGGGCAGCAGGCCGGCATCGAACGGACCCGGGCCGCCATGCAGCGCCGGGAGCTGCCGCTGGACCGCTGGCCCTGGCTGGACGTACGGCTCTCGCTGCTGTCCGGCGGCCGGGTCCGGATGCACTGGAACAACAACAACTTCTTCAGCGACGCGCCCGGCACCGGCCGGTTCCTCAAGGACCTGCTGCACAGCCACGACCACCCGGACGAGCCGCTGCCGGAGCTGACGCTCGGCTACCGGGACTGCGTCCTGGCCCTGGCCGAGCTGGAGGAGTCGCCCCTGGGACGCGCGTCGAAGCGGTACTGGCTGGACCGGATGCCGGACTGGCCGACCGCCCCGGAGCTGCCCCTGGCACCCGGCTCGGACACCCGCCGCCGGTCGCGGCTGGAACGCCGGGAGCACGTGCTGTCGCCCGCACGGTGGGCGGCGTTCACCCGGCGGGCCGCCGCCCGGGGACTGTCCCAGACCAACGCCCTGTGCGCCGTCTACGCCGAGGTGCTCGCGGCGTGGAGCGGATCCCGGCACTTCCTGATCAACAACATGAACACCCACCGGCTGCCCCTGCACCCGCAGATCGGCGAGGTGATCGGCAACTTCTCCTCGCTCTACCCGCTCGAGGTGGACTGGCGGGCCGGCGGCCCGTTCCAGGAGCGGGCCCGGCGGTTGCAGGCCCAGGTTCTCGCCGACATGCAGCACGTCTACTGGAGCGGGGTGAAGGTGCTGCAGGCGGTCAACCAGTTCCGCCGCACCCCGGGCCGGGCGGTCTGCCCGTACGCGGTGGGCAGCGCGCTCTTCGTCGGGCAGACCGACCGGCCGGCGTACAGCCTGCTGGAGACACCGCAGGTGCTGCTCGACTGCGAGTTCTGGGAGCAGCGGGACGGCAGCATGTGGACGGTGTGGGACGTGCTGGAGGCGATGTTCCCACCCGGCCTGATGGACGACATGCTGGCCGGTTACGGGACGGTGCTCGACGCGCTCGCCGACAGCGACGAGTCCTGGGACCGCGAGTCGTTCGACCTGCTGCCGGCCACCGACCGGGACCGCCGGGCCCGGCTCAACGCGGCGGGGACGCCGGCCCCGCCGGGGCTGCTGCACGCCTCCCTCGCGCGGCAGGCCACCGCCCGGCCGACCCGGGCGGCCGTCGTCGCCGGGGACACCACCCTCGACTACGCCGCCCTGTACGAGCGGGCCGGCCGGCTCGCCGCGGAGCTGCGGGAGACCGGCGTGACCCCCGGTGACCTCGTCGCGGTGGCCGCCGGGAAAGGCTGGCAGCAGATCGTGGCGGTGCACGCCGTGCTGCTGGCCGGTGGCGCGTACGTGCCGATCGACCCCGGCTGGCCGGCTGAGCGGATCGGCTGGCTGCTGGCCGACACCCGAGCCGCCGCCGTGGTCACCGACGCGGACAGCCGAGACAGGCTCGCCGGCGCGGCGCCGGCGCCGCTGGTCGTGGTCGAGGACACCGCCGGTCACGGCCCGACACTCGGGTACGCGCCGCTGCGCGAGCCGGTCGACCTGGCGTACGTGATCTACACGTCCGGGTCCACCGGCCGGCCGAAGGGCGCCATGCTGGACCACCGCGGGCCGCTGAACACGGTGACCGACGTCAACACCCGCTACGGCGTCACCGAGCGGGACGTGCTCCTCGGCATCTCCTCGCTCTGCTTCGACCTGTCGGTGTACGACGTGTTCGGTGCCGCCGCGGCCGGCGCCACCCTGGTCCTGCCGGACCCGACCCGGCACGACCCGGCGTCCTGGCTGGCGCTGGCCAGGGACCGGAAGGTGACCGTCTGGAACTCGGTGCCGGCGCTCATGCAGCTGCTCGTCGAGGAGGCCGAGACGGCCGGGGCCCGCCTGCCCGACCTGCGGCTGGTGCTGCTCAGCGGGGACTGGATCCCGGTGACCCTGCCCGACCGGATCCGCGCGGTCGCGCCCGGGGCCCGGGTGGTCAGCCTCGGCGGGGCGACGGAGGCCTCCATCTGGTCGATCGCCCACCCGGTCGAGCGGGTCGAGCCGGAGTGGGTGAGCATCCCGTACGGGAGGCCGCTGACCAACCAGACCTGGCACGTCCTGGACGAGACGGGCCGGGACGCGCCCACCTGGGTGCCGGGACACCTGTACGTGGGCGGCATCGGGGTGGCCATGGGCTACCTCGACGACGCCGAGCGAACGGCGGCCGCGTTCGTGTCGCACCCGGTCACCGGGGAGCGGCTGTACCGTACCGGGGACCGCGGCCGGTACCTGCCCGACGGCACCATCGAGTTCCTCGGCCGGGCGGACTTCCAGGTGAAGATCCAGGGCTTCCGGGTGGAGCCGGGCGAGGTGGAGCACGCCCTGCTGGAGCACCCCGAGGTGGCCGGCGCGGCCGTGGTCGCCCGGAGCTCCGGCTCAGGGCGCCAGCTGGCCGCGTTCGTGGTCGGTCGGGACGGCCGGGACCGGCCCGACCCGGGGGCCGTCCGCGAGTTCCTCGCCGCCCGGCTCCCCGCGTACCTGATGCCCGCCCATCTGGTGGTCCGCGACGCACTGCCGCTCACCGGCAACGGCAAGGTGGACCGGCGGGCGCTGGAGGCCGTCGGCCTCGCCGACGGCGGCGGCGAACGCCGGCATGTGGCGCCGCGCACCCCGACCGAGACCGTGCTCGCCGAGATCTGGCGGGAAATCCTGCGGGTGGACCGGCTCGGGGTCGAGGACGACTTCTTCGACCTGGGTGGACAGTCCTTCGCGGCGCTCCGGGTGGTCGGGCAGATCGCGCAGCGGCTGGGCCGGCGGGTACCGCTGGGCGCGCTGCTGGAACGGCGCAGCGTGGCCGGGCTGGCCCGCTGGCTGGACGCCGCGCCGGCGGACTGGTCACCGCTGGTGCGGCTGACCGGCGAGCCGGGCGGCCGGGGCGCAGCACCACCCTGGGTGCTGGTGCACCCGGCCGGCGGCGACGTGCTCTGCTACCGGGACCTCGCCGCCCGGCTGGACCGGGACTGCCTCGCCCTGCAGGCACCCGGTCCGGCGGTCGGCCGGGAGCCGGTGGCCGACCTCACCGAGCTGGCCCGGCTCTACCTGGCGGTGCTGCGCCGGGAGCAGCCACACGGCCCCTACCTGCTCGGCGGCTGGTCCTCCGGGGCGGTCATCGCCGCGGAGCTGGCCCGCCAACTGGAGGAGGCCGGTGAGCGGGTGCAGCACCTGGTGGTCATCGACGCACCCGCCCCGCTGACGCCGCAACGGGCGGCTGACGCCGACATCCCGCTCTGGTTCGTGGAGGACCTCGACCGAGGCTTCGACCCTGACCTGGTCACCCCCGAGCAGCGACACGAGCTGGCCGCGCTGCCCGCCGACGAGCGGTTGGACGGCGCGGTGCGGCTGGCGGCCAAGCAGGGCGTGCCGGTGGAGGAGTTGAGCGGCGGCACACTCGCCGCCACGTACGCGGTCTTCGCCACCGTGGTGCGGGCCTGCGCCGGTCACCGGGCGGGGCGGATCGGCGCCGACGTCACCGTGCTGCGCGCCCGCGACGGCCGGGTCAGCGAGTTCGCCGACCACCCGTACGGCGAGCGTGCCGACTGGGGATGGGCCGAGCTGACCGGCGGGCGGCTGACGAGCCTGCCGGTCCCCGGCACCCACCACACCGTGCTCACCGCTGTCGGCGTGGCGCGGGTCGCCGCGGCGCTGAACGCGGCGACCCACGCCTGAGCCCGTCGAGCCGGCGGTTCGCCCCACCGTTCCGCACCCACCGCGCGACCGTCGCCGGTGGCCGACAAACCTTTGAGAAGGAGATCCACGGTGGCCCGTCAGTGGAAGGTCCTGCTGGTCACGTCCGTGGCCGTGATGATGGCACTGCTGGACGTGACGATCGTCAACGTGGCGCTGCCCGCCCTGGCGACGGCCTTCCCGGCGAGTTCGCTCGACGACCTGTCCTGGGTGCTCAACGCGTACAACGTGGTCTTCGCCGCGGCGCTGATCCCGGCCGGACGGCTGGCCGACCGGTGGGGCCGTCGCCGGGTCTTCCTCGCCGGGGTGGCGCTCTTCCTGGCCGGCTCGGCGGCCTGCGGACTCGCCCCCACCGTGGGTGTGCTGGTCGCGGCGCGGTGCGTGCAGGCGCTCGGCGCGGCGGCCATCATGCCGACCTCGCTGGGTCTGCTGCTGCCCGAGTTCCCGGTGCGGCGCCGGGCGACCGCGATCGCGCTCTGGACCGCCACCGGGACGGTCGCCGGGGCAGCCGGCCCGTCCCTCGGCGGTGCGCTGGTGGCCTGGCCGGGCTGGCGGTGGGTGTTCCTGGTGAACCTGCTGATCGGGCTGCCCGGGCTGCTGGCCGCGGCCCGGGTGCTCCGGGAGACGCGCGACGACAGTCCGGGCCCGTTCCCCGACGTGGTCGGGGCGCTGCTGCTCGGCGGCGGGGTCGGCGCGCTCGCCCTGGCGGTGGTCCGGCTGCCGGACTGGGGCGCCACGTCGGTGGCGTTCGGCGGCACCGTCACCGCCGGCGTGGCCCTGCTGCTCGCCCTGACGGTACGGTCGAGCCGGCATCCGGCGCCGATCATCGAGCCAGCGCTGGTCAGGATCCGCTCGTTCAGCGTCGCCAACCTGGGGTCGTTGGTCTTCGCCGCGGCGATGAACGCGCTGCTGCTGTGCAACGTGCTCTTCCTGACGCAGGTGTGGCGCTACGACAGCCTGGCCACCGGCGGCGCTCTCACCGCCGGCCCGGTGACCGCTGCGGCCCTGGCCCCGTTGGTCGGCCGGCTCGGGGACCGCTTCGGGCCCCGGGCGGTGGCGCTGCCCGGCGGGTTGTTCTTCTGCGCCGGGGCGTTGCTGCTCGCCCGCGCCCCGGGCCAGCCCGACTTCCTCGCCGACTTCCTGCCGGCGGCGGTGCTGATCGGCGCGGGGGCGGCGTTCAGCTTCCCCGGGTTCGGTCACGCCGCCTTCGCCGAGTTTCCCCGGGCCCGCTTCGCCACCGGGGTGGCCATCGCCTCGTGCCTGCGGCAGGTCGGCGCGGTCTTCGGCATCGCCGTCCTGATCACCGTCCTGGGCGACGGCAGTGGCACTCCGCTGGCCGTGTTCCACCGCGCCTACCTGGTGATCGCCGCCGGCGGCCTGCTCGCCGCCGGGGTGGCGCTCACCCTCGGGCGGGTGCACGCGAGGGACGTGGCGCACGTACCGGCGGCGCAGCCCGCTGCGGCGGTACGGTCGGCCGCCGGGGCGGCGGCACCGCCAGCCGGGAGCACGTCTGGCCGGTCGACCACCCGCCCGTGACCGGTTGCCTGCACCCTGCTCCTGCCGGCTACCGGGCCGGCCCTGGCAGGGACCGGTTCACCGGCCCCCGAACAGGGCCGTCCGCCAGGCCGTCCGCAGCGCGGCCACCAGCCTCCCGCCGAGGTCGGGGGCGAGCCGGCCGGTGGCCGGCACGGTGAGTCCGGCCGCCACCGCCGCCAGTTCGGTCCAGGTCGGCTCCGCCGGGGCCACCTGGACCCGGTGGCCGTGCCGGGCCGCCCAGGCGCGGACCACCGACCGGCGCGCGGTCTCCTGACCGGCGGCGAGAAGGTGCAGACACCCGTCCGCACGGCCGTCGGCGACCGCCGCCAGGAAGTCGCACAGGGACGGCGGCGAGGCCGCGGGGCCGGCGGGACCGGCGCCGGTCAGGGCCGCGACGACCACACCCGGGCCGGTGGCCGGGCCGGCGCACACGGCCGACACCGACCCCGTGGACACGCCCGACGCCGGGCCGAGGGTGCCGGTACCGGTCGGTGTCGCGACCGGGCCCAGGCCGGTGGCGGAGCCGGCCGGTGCCGGGCCGGCGGCGAGGACGAGCAGGCGGTCCCGGTGATCGCAGTGCAGTCCGACCAGTTCCGCGCCGGCCAGCGCCAGGTCGGGCAGCCCGGGCAGGCGGAACGCGGCGGGCTCGGTCGGACGCAGCCCCCAGCGCCGCCAGATCCGGGCCACCGTGCCGTTGGAGAGACCCAGCTCGACCCCGAGCGCTCGGCTGGACCAGGCAACCCCACCGGGCGGTGCGGTGCACAGCGTCCGCAGCACCACGTCGGTGTCCTGCACCAGCGGTCGGCGGCCGGGGCGTAGCCGGTCGCGTAGGCCCGGCACACCCTCCTCGGCGTAGCGGCGCAGCCAGGTCGCCACGGTCGGCCGGGTGGTGGCCAGCCGGCGGGCCGTCTCCGCGTACGACAGGCCGGTGGCGGCGGTCAGCACGATGGCGGCGCGCAGTGGTTCCCCACCCCGACGGTCACCTGTGGAGAGGAAGACGAGAGCCTTCCGGTCCTCCGGCGAAATGGCGATCGCCCGTTTCTGTGCCGGTTGCCCCATCTATCCAACCCCCCGGATCGAATTGCACACGTCGAGTTCGGACGGTATGGCCGCGCCAATGAGACGGTCAATCGCATGGCTGCGGCTAGGGGACGTCCGAGCAGTTCGTTCCCCACGATAAGGGCAATGTTTACGCGCCGTAGGGGGGTCTTCCAGCACTGCGTGACCGCGTTGTCCCGGTACCCCGAAAATGAGCCCCACACATTGATGTGTCGTAAATATCTTTACGTTTTCCGTATGGCCTTGGGATCGTCGGCCGTCGCACCATGGTGACACCCTGCCGGGCGGTTTTCGAGGAGTCCGCATGTACGACGCGATCGTCGTCGGTGCGCGCTGCGCCGGTGCCACCACCGCGATGCTCCTGGCGCGGGCCGGGCACCGGGTGCTGCTGCTGGACCGGGCGAGCTTTCCGAGCGACACGATGTCCACCCACTACGTGCACCCGCCGACCATCGCGCGGCTGGCCGGCTGGGGCCTGCTGGACAGGCTGCGCGCCACCGGCTGCCCGCCGCTGGAGGTGTCCCGCTGGACGCTCGCCGGGGTGCCGGTGACCGGCTGCGCGCCGGCCGTGGACGGGATCCGGGCCGGCTACGGCCCGCGCCGCTTCGTCCTGGACACCCTGCTGGTCCGGGCGGCCGAGGCGGCGGGCGCCGACCTGCGCGAGGAGTGCAACGTCACCGACCTGCTCTGGGACGGCGACCGGGTGGTCGGGATCCGGGCCCGAGGGCCGGGCGGCGAGTTCACCGAGCGGGCCCGGGTGGTGATCGGGGCGGACGGGCTGGACTCCGTGGTCGCCAAGAAGGTGCGGGCGCCGAAGTACGAGGCCGTGCCCTCGCTCTGCTGCGTCTACTACACCTACTGGAGCGGGTTCACCGCCGACTACGAGGTCTTCGTCGACCATCGCCGGCTGGTCGGGGCGGTACCGACCAACGACGGCCTCGTGATGGTCTGCGTGCAGGCGCCACGCGAGGAGTTCGACGAGGTCCGCAAGGACATCGAGGGCTCGTACCTCCGCTCGCTGGAGCTGGCCGCGCCGAGCGTCCTGGAGCGGGTCCGGTCCGGCCGGCGCGAGGAACGCTACGTCGGCACCGGCCGGCTGCCGAACTTCTTCCGTCGGGGCAGCGGCCCGGGTTGGGCGCTGGTCGGCGACGCCGGCTACCACAAGGACTCGATCGGGGCCAACGGGATCAGCGACGCCATCGGACACGCCGCGCTGCTCGCCGAGCACCTGGTCCCGGCGCTGGCCGGGGAGCGGCCGGTGGACCGGGCCCTGGTCGACTACACCGTCCGGCGCGATCGGGAATCACTGCCCACCTACCACTTCAACCTTCAGGCGGCCCAGCTGCGCCCGGCCGACGAGCTGCTCGACGTGCTCCGGGCGATCCAGGGCCACCAGGAGCAGATGGACCGCTTCTTCGGCTTCATCTCCGGGATGTACGGCTGGCCGGAGTTCGTCGACGGGGTGACCGCCGCCCTGGGCACCCCGGCCGGCGCTCCGGGCCGATGACCACCGTCCCCCGCTGGCGGCACCGCCGGCGGCCGTCCCGCCCCGACGACCCGAGACCCTGGCAGGAGAAATCATGACGGCGCCTGACCTACTGTCCGAACTGCACCGCCGCGGTGTGCGGCTGCGCCTGGTCGACGACCGGCTGGACGTCCGGGCCGCCGCCGGCGCGCTCACCCCGCAGCTGCGGGACGAGCTGCGCGAGCACCGGGACGCGCTGGTCGCGCTGCTGCGCCGGATGTCCGACGGCGGTGCCCCGCCGGAGATCGTGCCCCGGCCCGCGGAGCGGTACGAGCCGTTCCCGCTGACCGACATCCAGCACGCCTACTGGGTGGGCCGCAACCCGGCGCTGCAACTGGGCGGCGTCGCCACCCACTACTACTTCGAGCTGGACGGGCTCGACCTCGACCCGGCCCGGCTGGCGGAGAGCCTGCGCAGGGTGATCGACCGGCACGACATGCTCCGCGCGGTGGTCGACCCGGACGGGCGGCAGCGGATCCTGCCCGAGGTGCCGCCGTACGACCTGCCGGTGGCCGACCTGCGCGCGGTGCCCGACGACGAGCGCGGGGCCGCGCTGGCCAAGACCCGGGCGGAGATGGGACACCACCTGCTGCCGCCGGAGCACTGGCCGCTGTTCGACCTGCGTGCCTCGCTGGTCGACGCGCGCCGGATCCGGCTGCACGTCAGCATCAACGTGCTCATCATGGACGCGTTCAGCCTCCAACTGCTGTTCGCCGACTGGCGACGGTTCTACACCGACCCGGACTGGGCGCCCGAGCCGCTACCACTGTCCTACCGGGACTACGTCCTGGCCGAGGAGGCGGCCCGGGAGGGCCGCGAGTACCAGGCTGCCGAGGCGTACTGGCGGGACCGGCTGGACAGCCTGCCGCCCGCGCCGGCCCTGCCGCTGCGCGCCGGTGCCGGCGGCGGCCCCGGCCCCGACGCCGCGCCGGTGGAATTCGTCCGGCGCAGCGCCCGGCTCCCCCGCCCGCTCTGGGACACCTTGAAGGCAACCGCGCAGCGGTACGGGGTCACCGCGTCGGTGGCGGTGATGACGGCCTATGCGGAGGTACTGCGCACCTGGTCGCGCCAGGACGACTTCACCCTCAACCTCAGCCTGTTCAACCGGCGGCCGCTGCACCCGCGGATCGGCGAGGTGATCGGCGACTTCACCTCGGTGACCCTGCTCGCCGCCACGGCCGGCTCGGGCGAGTCCTTCGCCGACCGGGCCCGCCGGCTCGGTCGCCGGCTCGTGCAGGATCTGGAGCACTCGGCGTTCAGCGGGGTGCGGGTGCTGCGGGAACGGTCCCGGCGGCTGGGCGGCGGTCCGGGCGCCGCGATGCCGGTGGTGTTCACCAGCGCCCTCGCGCTCGGCGACCGGGAGGACCGGACACCGGACTCGCGGTTCTTCGGCGAGTTCGGCTACGGGATCAGCCAGACCCCGCAGGTCTGGCTGGACCACCAGGTCACCGAGGAGAGCGGAGACCTCTGCCTGGACTGGGACGCGGTGGAGGCGCTCTTCCCGGCCGGGCTGCTCGACGACATGTTCGACAGCTACCAGGCGCTGCTGCACCGGCTCGCCTCCGACAGCGGGTCCTGGGACCGGACCGACGCCCCGGTGCCGTTGCCGGCCCACCAGGTGGAGCAGCGGCGACGGATCAACCAGACGGCCGCCGGCATACCTGCGCGTACCCTCTGTGCGCTGGTGGAGGAGCGCGCCGCCGCGCAGCCCGAGGCGCCCGCGGTGATCACGCCGGACGGTTCGCTGACCTACGGCGAGGTGGTCGACCGGGCTCGCCGGCTGGCGGTACGGCTGCGCGAGCTGGGCGCGACCACCGGCCAGCTGGTGGCGGTGGTGCTGGACCGCTGCGCCGAGCAGGTGCCCGCGGTACTGGGCGTGACCCGGGCCGGGGCCGCGTACCTGCCGATCGAGCCGGCCTGGCCGGACGCGCGCCGCGCCGACCTGCTCGACCAGGGCGGGGTGCGGATCGTGGTGACCACCCCGCGGCTGCGCGACAAGCTGCCCTGGCCGGCCGGGCTGCGCCTGGTCACCCTGGACGACCCCGAGGTGCACGCCGCCGACCCGGTCGCGGCCGGTCCGGGCCCGGCCCCGGACGACCTGGCGTACGTCATCTTCACCTCCGGCTCCACCGGCCGGCCGAAGGGCGTGATGATCGACCACCGGGGCGCGGCCAACACGGTGCAGGACGTCAACGCCCGCTTCGGCGTCACCCCGGCGGACCGGGTGCTCGGCCTGTCCGCGCTGAGCTTCGACCTGTCGGTCTACGACGTGTTCGGCGCGCTGGCCGCCGGCGCGGCGGTGGTGCTTCCCGCGCCGGCCCGGGCCGCGGATCCGGAGCACTGGAGCGACCTGGTCCGTCGGCACCGGGTGACGGTGTGGAACTCGGTGCCCGCGCTCATGCAGGCCTGGGTCGACGCGCCGGCGGCGCACGCCGACCCTGCGGAGTCGTCGCTGCGGGTGGTCATGCTCAGCGGCGACTGGATCCCGGTACGGCTGCCCGCCGCGATCCGCCGCCGGCACCCGCGGGCCGCAGTGCACAGCCTGGGCGGGGCGACGGAGGCGTCGATCTGGTCGGTCCACTTCCCGGTCGGCGTGGTCGACGACGGCTGGGCCAGCATCCCGTACGGGCGCCCGATGGCGAACCAGACCATGCACGTCTACGACGACCGGTTCACCCCCTGCCCGGTGTGGACGCCGGGCGAGCTCTGGATCGGCGGGACGGGCGTGGCGCTGGGCTACTGGGCCGACCCCGTACGCACCGACGAGCGCTTCGTCCGGCACCCGGTGACCGGCGAGCGCCTGTACCGCACCGGTGACCTCGGCCGTTGGCTGCCGGACGGGACCATCGAGTTCCTCGGCCGCGACGACGACCAGGTGAAGCTGAACGGCTTCCGGATCGAGTTGGGCGAGATCAGCGCCGCGCTGTCCCGGCTGCCGGGGGTGGCCGAGGCGGTGACGGTGGTGGACACCAACCCGGGCACCGGCCGTCGCCAGCTCATCGGGTACGTGGTGCCGGCCGACCCGGCCGCGCCGGTACCCGCCGAGACGCTGCGCGCCGGGCTCGCCCGGGTGCTGCCCGAGTACATGGTCCCGCACCACTATCCGGTGCTGGAACGGGTCCCGCTGAGCGCGAACGGCAAGGTGGACCGGGGCGCCCTGCCGTCGCCCTGGACCCGGCTCGAGCCGGCCGGGCAGCCCGCCGCCCCCGGCGACGACGTGGAACGGACGATCCTCGCGATCTGGCAGGAGGCCCTGGACCGCGACGACTTCGGGGTCGAGGACAACTTCTTCGAGCTGGGCGCCGACTCGCTGCACGCGGTCCGGATCCTGGGCCGGCTCCGCGAGGAGTTCGGCATCGAACCGGACGCCGACGAGGGCCTGCCGATGCTCTTCGACAGCCCGACCGTGGCCGAGTTGGCCGAAACCGTACGCGGGCTGCTGCGGGAGCGGGTGTGACCGGCGGGCCCGGGGGCGGCTGGGACGACGTGGTGGTGGGCGCGGGTTCGGCCGGCGCCACCCTGGCCGCCCGCCTCTCCGAGCAGGCCGGACGGCGGGTGCTGCTGATCGAGGCCGGACCGGACCGGTTCGGCGGGGACGGCGCACCCGAGCAGCTCGGCCGTCCCACGCTCGCCGGCCTCAACTGGGAGTACGAGACCGTCGACGGGGAGCGGCCGGTGCCGTACCGGGTGGGTCGGGTGGTGGGCGGCTCGTCGGCGGTGAACGGCGCGATCGCTCTGCGCGGCCTACCGGCCGACTTCGACGAGTGGGCCGCCGCGGGCAACCCGGAGTGGGCCTGGTGGAAGGTGCTGCCGTACTTCGTGCGGATGGAGACCGACCACGACGTGACCGGACCGGAGCACGGCGACCGGGGTCCGGTGCCGATCCGTCGACTGACCGCGACCACGCCGCTCAGCGACGCGTTCGTCGACGCCTGCCGGCAGCAGGGGCTGCCCCCGACGGCCGACCTGAACGGTCCGCCGACGCCCGGGGTGGGGCCGCTGCCGACGAACTCCCGGCAGGGCCGCCGGATGGGTACCGCCGAGACGTACCTGGCCGCTGCGCGGAGCCGGCCGAACCTGACCGTCTGGCCGGACACGACCGCGCTGCGCCTCCTCGCCGAGGGGAACCGGGCCACGGGGGTCGAGGTGCGGCGCGACGGGCGTACGGTCCGGGTCCGGGCCGACCGGGTGACGCTCAGCGCCGGCGCGGTGAACACCCCGCTGCTGCTGCAACGCTCCGGCATCGGGCCGGCGGACCGGCTCGCCGCGCTCGGCGTACGGCCCTGGGTGGACCTGCCGGGGGTGGGCGCGAACCTCAGCGACCACCCGCTGCTGGGCATCTGGGCGGTGCCGCGGGCCGGACTGTGCCGGGCCGGCGACCCGTGGCACTCGGTGGTGGCGCGGGCGGCCAGCGACGGCGTGGACCCGGACCTGATGGTCTTCCTGAACTGCAACGTGTCCCCGGAAGATGTGCCCACCCTCGGCCCGATGCTGCGCGGGCGACCCGGCGTGTCGGTGGCGGTGATGCTGATGAACACCGACTCGCGCGGCAGCGTCCGGCTGCGGGACGCGGCCCCGGACAGCACGCCGGAGATCCGGCTCCACCTGGCCCGTGAGCCCCGCGACGAGCAGCGCCTGATGATCGGAACCCGGCTGATCTGGTCGCTGCTGCGGGCACCGGCGATGAGCGGGCTGCTGGACCGGGTGCTGCTCTGGACCGACCGGATGGTCGCCGAGGAGCCGCTGCTACGCCGTGCGGTACGCACCTTCGTCGCGCCCTCCTGGCACCCCACCGGCACCGCCCGGATGGGCCCGGCGGACGACCGGGGCGCGGTGGTCGACCAGTTCCTGCGGGTGCACGGCGTGGACGGGCTGCGGGTGGTGGACGCCTCGGTGCTGCCCGCCGTCCCCCGGGCCACCCCCAACCTGACCTGCGTGATGCTGGGCGAACGGGCGGCCGACTGGATGGTCTGATCCGGTGGGTGGGTGACAGCGATCTGTGCGACGTCTGCCAGCAGCGGTTGCGAACCTCGCCGCATGAGTGACGCCTTCCAGGCCCAGGGCCTGGTCAAACGATTCGGCAAGACGGTCGCGCTGGACGGCATCGACCTGTCCGTGCGCGCCGGTGAGGTGCACGGATTCCTGGGCCCCAACGGCGCGGGCAAGACGACCACGATCCGGGTCCTGCTCGGCCTGCTGCGCGCCGACGGGGGCACGGTGCGGCTGCTGGACGGCGACCCCTGGCGGGACATCACCCGGCTGCACAAGCGGCTGGCGTACGTGCCGGGTGACGTGAGCCTGTGGCCGCGGCTCTCCGGCGGGGAGACGATCGACCTGCTCGGCCGGCTGCGCGGCGGGCTGGACCAGCGCCGCAAGGCCGAGCTGCTCGACCGCTTCCAGCTGGATCCGCGCAAGAAGGGCCGGGCCTACTCGAAGGGCAACCGGCAGAAGGTGGCCCTGGTCGCGGCGTTCGCTTCGGACGTGGAGCTGTTCATCCTGGACGAGCCGACCTCCGGCCTCGACCCGCTCATGTCCGAGGTGTTCAACCAGTGCGTGAGCGAGGTTCGCCGGCAGGGCCGCACCGTGCTGCTGGCCAGCCACATCCTCGGCGAGGTGGAGAAGCTCTGCGACCGGGTCAGCATCATCCGTTCCGGGCGGATCGTGGAGACCGGCTCACTGGGCGAGCTGCGCCACCTCACCCGCACCACCATCCAGGCCCGGCTGGGCCGCCCGGCCGCCGGGCTCGACGAGGTGGCCGGCACGCACAACGTCACGGTGGACGGCGACCAGGTCAGCCTCCAGGTCGACCCGGACGCGCTGCCGGAGGTGCTGCGCCGCCTCGGCCAGTACGAGGCGCGCGAGCTGGTCAGCCAGCCGCCCACGCTGGAGGAGTTGTTCCTACGCCACTACGACGTCGGCCCGAACCGCAGCGGCGAGAAGGTCGGTGCCCGATGAGCGAGCTGGTCGGCACCGGGCGCCTGGCCCGGCTGGCCCTGCGCCGGGACCGGATCGGTCTCCCGGTGTGGGTGCTGCTCGCGATCAGCCTGGGTGCCGGCCCGGCCGCGTCGATCGCCGACGCCTACGCCTCGGCGGAGAAGCAGCGCGGGTACGCCGAGGGGGTGGGCAGCAACCCGGCAGCCGCGGTGTTCAGCGGGCCGAGCATCGGCGTGGAGCACCTCGGCGGGATCGTGGTCAAGGAGAGCGCGGTCTGGGTTCTGCTGCTGGTGGCGATCACCAGCATCATGCTGATCACCCGCTACACCCGCACCGAGGAGGAGAGCGGCCGGGCGGAGCTGGTCACCGCCGCCGCCGTCGGCCGGCACGCCCGGCTGGCCGCCGCCCTGCTCGTCGTCGGCGTCGCCGACCTGCTGATCGGGCTGGGCATCGCGGCCGGGCTGATGGGAGCCGGGCTCTCCGGCGCCGGCTCGCTGGCCTACGGGCTGGGCGTCACCGTGGTCGGCTGGGTCTTCGCCGCCGTCGCGGCAGTCACCGCGCAGCTGGTGGAGGCGGCCCGCACCGCGAACGGCATCGCCCTGGCCGTCTTCGGCGCCACCTTCCTGCTGCGTGGCATCGCCGACTCCGCCGCCGTGGCGAACGACGGCACCGGGGCCGCCCGGCAGCTCGCCTGGCTCTCCCCCACCGGCTGGTTCTACCAGATCCGGCCGTACGCCGGGGAGCGCTGGTGGGTACTGGGACTGGCCGTGCTGACCGGCGTGGCGATCACCGGCGTCGCGGTCGCGCTGAGCCGCCGTCGGGACGTCGGCGCGGGCCTGCTGGCCGCTCGGCTGGGTCGCCCGGAGGCGCGCCCCGGCCTGGCTACCCCGCTCGCCCTGGCCTGGCGGCTGCAGCGTGGCGGCCTGATCTCCTGGACGGTCGGGGTCGCGGTCGGGGCGGCGGTGCTCGGCTCGCTGGCCTACGACATCACCGACATGGTCGGCAGCAACGACAGCGCCGCCACGGCGATCCGGCAGCTCGGCGGTGCGGACGCGCTGGTCGACAGCTACCTGGTCTGGGTGCTGCGGATCCTCGGCCTGGCGGCCGCCGCGTACGCGGTCTCGGCGGTGCTGCGGCTACGGTCGGAGGAGTCCGGGTTGCGGGCCGAGCCGGTGCTGGCCGCGGCGGTGACCCGCACCCGGTACGCGCTCAGCCACGTGCTGGTGGCGGTGACCGGCGTGGTGGTGCTGCTGCTCACCGCCGGTCTGGTCGTCGGTCTGGTGCACGGGGCCCGCTCCGGGGACGTGGGCGGCGAGCTGCCCCGGATCCTCGGCGCGGCGCTGGTGCAGCTTCCGGCCGCGCTGCTGCCCGCCGCGCTGGCCGCGGCCCTGTTCGGGCTGCTGCCCAACGCCACGCTGGCGGCCTGGCTGTTCATCGGGACGATCCTGCTGATCGCCCAGCTCGGCCCGGTGCTCGAGCTCGACCAGTGGGTCATGGACGTCTCCCCGTTCACCCACCTGCCCCGGCTACCCGGGGGCGACGTCACCGCGATGCCGCTGGTCTGGCTGGGGGCGCTGGTGCTGCTGTTGGGAGCGGCCGGCCTGGCCGCCTTCCGCCGGCGGGACCTGGACACCGCCTGAACCCTGCGCACCCCCGAACCGGCCGTGGCCGACCGTGGTGGTCGGCCACGGCCCGTGCCCCGTCCGGGCCACGCGGTCTCGGCGACGGGGTGACAGTGATCTGTGCGGGCTCTGCCAGCGGGCACTGCCAGCATCGACGGCATGCGGTACGGATTCCAGGCTGAAGCCCTCGTCAAGCGTTTCGGCACGAACACAGCGCTCGGCAGCGTCGACTTCGCGGCCCGCCCGGGCACGGTCCTGAGCATGCTGGGGCCCAACGGCGCGGGTAAGACCACGGCGGTACGGATCCTCGCCACCCTGCTGCGCCCCGACTCGGGCACGGCGTGGGTGGGCGGGGTGGACGTGGTCCGCCAGCCGGCCCGGGTGCGCCGGCTGATCGGCATCGCCGGACAGGACACCTCGGTCGACGAGGACCTGACCGGCACCGAGAACCTGGTGCTCATCGGCCGACTGCTCGACCTGCGCAAGGCCGAGGCGGCCGCCCGGGCTGCGGAGCTGCTGGAGCGCTTCGAGCTGACCGAGGCGGCCGGCCGCCGCGCCGGCACCTACTCCGGCGGCATGCGGCGTCGGCTCGACCTGGCCGCGAGCCTGATCGGTCGGCCCGCGGTGATCTTCCTCGACGAGCCGACGACCGGGCTCGACCCGGCCAAACGGGAGGAGGTCTGGCGGATGATCCGGACGATGGCCGGCGACGGCACCACCGTCCTGCTCACCACGCAGTACCTGGAGGAGGCGGACACCCTCTCCGACGACATCGTCGTCCTCAACCGGGGCAAGGTCATCGCCAACGGCAGCCCGGACGAGCTGAAGCAGGTTGTCGGCGGGCAGACGATCCAGCTGCGCGCGACGGACCCGTCCCAGGTGGGCGAGGCCGCGGCCATCCTGGGCAGCGTGGCCGGGCACGTGCCCGAGCAGGTCGGTCCCGGGATGCTCACCGTGCCGGTGGTCGGCGACGGGGCGTTCACCGAGGTGGTCCGTCAGCTCGCCGCGTCGAACATCGCGGTGACCGAGCTGTCCCTGCGGCTGCCCAGTCTGGACGAGGTGTTCTTCACCCTCACCGGCCGGCACACCGCCGAGCCCGAGCGCGAACAGGAGGTGACCGCGTGACCGCGACCAGCGTCCCCAGCCAGTCCGCCGGTACGGTGACCGAGCCGGTCAAGCGCCCGTACGGGCTGCTCCGGCACAGCCTCGCGTTGGCCCAGCGGAGCCTGATCAAGGTGCGCCGCACCCCGGAGGGGCTCGCCCACGCGGTGCTCATCCCGGTGATCTTCCTGGTCATGTTCGTCTACCTGTTCGGCGGCGCGGTCTCCGGCAACACCGGGGAATACCTCCAGTTCATCTTCCCGGCCGCCCTGGTGATGACCGTGATCATCTCCGGCATCATGATCACCGGCGTGAGCCTGAACGCGGACATCCGCACCGGAGTCTTCGAACGGTTCCGCAGCCTGCCGATCGGCCGGTCGGCGCCGCTTATCGGCTCGGTCCTCGGCGACCTGATCCGGTACGTGATCTCGCTGGTCACCGTGTTCGCGTTCGGCTACCTGCTCGGCTTCCGAGTGGAGACCGGCCTCCTGGAGGCGCTCGCCGCCTGCGCCCTGACGGTCTTCTTCGGCTTCTGCCTGAGCTGGGGGTACGTGCTGGCCGGCGTGGTGTCGCGGGACGCCGCCGGGGTGCAGGGCATCGTCACGCTGACCATGTTCCCGCTGGCGTTCGGCACCAACATGGTGGCGCCCACCGACACCCTGCCCGGCTGGCTCCAGGCCTGGGTGAAGATCAATCCGGCGAGTCACGCCATGGAGGCATGCCGGGGCCTGCTGCTCGGCGGGCCGGTGGCCGGGCCGGTGATGCGGACCCTGCTCTGGTCGATCGGGCTGCTCGCGTTCTTCATGCCCCTCGCGGTACGTGCCTACCGACGGCGTACCTGAGCGTCGATGAGGGCGAGGGCGTCGGCCCTGTCGCGGGCCCGCCCTCGCTCGACGGCGACGGTGTGGACGTCCCTGCCCAGTACGTCGGCGAGCCGGCGACCCAGCTCGGTCGCGTCGGGGTGGAAAGAGTCCGGGCCGCGGTGCAGTGCGCTGGCCGCCCCGAGCAGCTCGGCGGCCAGCTCCGCGTCGCCGCACGCCAGGCACGCCGCCGCCGCGGCCACCCCGATCTCCGCCAGCACCGGCACGTAGCCCGGTTCGGCGGCCAGCGCGAACGCGGCGGAGAGATGCTCCCGGGCACCCTCCTGGTCGCCCCGTGCCACCGCCAACTGGGCCGAGGCGCACCGGTGCATGGCCCGGTACAGCGCCGCGTCGAAGGTGATCCGCTCCAGGTCGGCGCGGGCCCGGTCGTACGCCCGGGCCGCCTCGTCGAGGGCGCCGTCGTAGCGGGCCAGGTGGCCGAGCCAGAGGTGAGCCAGCACCAGGTAGCGGGCGGCGACCGGCCGGGCGGCCGGGGCGACCAGTGCGCGCAGTTCGGTCCGGGCCCGGGACAGGTCGCCGTGCCAGATCAGGGCCACGGCGAGCAGCACCCGCTGCAACGCGGCGTCAGCCGTCGGGTCCAGCGTGTGCAGCAGCGCCGCCGCCTCATCGGCGGACGCCATCGCCACCGGAAAGTCACCGAGCACGAGGTGGGCGTGCGCCTCGAAGGTGAGCGCCATGGCCAGACCCCACCGGTCCCCGGTCTCGCGGAACGCGGTCGCCGCGTGTGCCAGGTCGGCCCGCATGGCATCGGTGTCGCCGTCCTGGCCGTGCAGCAGGGCGGCCATCAGCAGGAGCGTGCCGCGCGCCCACGAATCGGGGTGGTCGCGCAGCCGGGCGATGGCCGCCAGGCCGGCGGCGGCGTCCTCCCGGAGGAAGGCCAGCGCCGGGTCGAGCAGGGCGGCGACCGGGTGGTCGTCCGGCCCGTCGCGGTCGGGCAGGCGGGCCAACAGCGCCTCGATCGGGAGGTCCCCACCGACCCGGCCGCCGGAGAGCACCGTGTTGAACAGGTAGGCGGCGGTGGCCGCCCGGCGCGCCGCCGGTGGCGCCTCACCGGGCAGCTCGAGCACCGCCCGCAGCCAGGCGGCCGCCTCCGCGTGATTGCCCTGCACCGTCCAGAGCGGACTGACGGCGGCTGCCAGTCGGACCGCGACCGCCGCGTCGCCGGTGTCGCACGCGAAGTGGAACGCGGCGAGCAGGTTCTCCCGCTCCGCGGTCAGCCGGGGCAGCCAGGCGACCTGCTCGGGCCCGCGCAGCCGGGGCTCCGCCCGCTCGGACAGCTCGAGGAAGTACTCGGCATGCGCCCGCCGGGCGGCGCCGACCTCGTCCTCCTCGGCCAACCGCTCCAGGCCGTACTCCCGGATGGTCTCCAGCATCCGGTAGCGCGGCAGGGGGCCGTCCAGCCGTTGCAGCAGCGACTTGTCGACCAGCGCGGCGAGCAGGTCCAGCGCGGCGGGTCCGATCGCCGGGGACAGCTCGCACAGGCGGGCCGCGCTGTCCGGGGTGACCGCACCGGGGAAGACCGCCAGACGCTGCGCCAGCCGGCGCTCGTCGGACTCCAGGAGGTCCCAGCTCCAGGTCACCACGGCGCGCAGCGTGCGGTGTCGGGGCATGGCCGTCCGGCTGCCGCCGGAGAGCAGCCGGAACCGGTCGGAGAGCCGGGCGGCCAGCTCCTCCACCGGCAACGTCCGGGTCCGGGCGGCGGCCAGCTCGATGGCGAGCGGCAGGCCGTCCAGCCGCCGGCAGACCTCGACCACCGCGGCGACGTTGGCGTCGGTGACGGCGAAGCCGGGCCAGACCGCGGCCGCCCGGTTGACGAACAGCTGCACGGACGAGGACTCGACGGCCTCGGCGACGGTGGCCGCCGGGGCGGGCAGGGCGAGCGGCGGCACCGGGCACAGCGCCTCGCCGACGATGCCCAGCGGTTCCCGACTGGTGGCCACCACCTGCAGCTCGGGGCAGCGGCCCAGCAGCTCGTCGACCAGCCGGGCGGCGGCGTCCACCAGGTGCTCGCAGTTGTCCAGCACCAGCAGCGCCGGCGCGACCGAGAACGCCTCGACCAGCTGATCGAGCAGGTCCCGGGGGGCCGGACCGTCCAGTAGGCCGGCCTCGCGCAGACCGAGCGCCCGCACCACCACCTGCGGTACGTCGTCCGGGTCGATCACGGCCGCCAGCTCCACCAGCCAGACGCCGCCGGGATGGTCGTCAGCGAGCGAGCCGGCGAGGGTGGTGGCCAGCCGGGTCTTGCCGGCGCCGCCCGGCCCGACCAGGGTCACCAGCCGGCCGTCGCGGAGCTGGCCGGCGAGGCGCCGCAGCTCCGCAGCCCGGCCGACGAAGGTGGTCAGCGGTGCCCGCAGGTTGCCCGGCCGGGTGGACGCACCGGGAGAGTCCGGGGTGGCGGCCCCGGCCGGCACTGGACCAACCGGCACCGGGACGGCCTCCGGCGCTCCCGCCGGGGTGAGCGGGACGGTGGCCGGGGTCAGCGCGGGATCGCGGCGGAGCATGGCCACGTGCAGGTCGCGTACCCGGGGGGACGGGTCGACACCGAGCTCCTCGGCGAGCCGGGTGCGGAAGTCCTCGTAGGAGCGCAACGCCTCGGCCTGCCGGCCGGTGGCGTAGAGGGCGTTCATCAGCAGCGCCCGGGGGCGCTCTCGCAGCGGGTGTCGGGCGGTCAGCTCCTCCAGCTCGGCGACGAGCTGGTCCGCACGGCCGGAGAGCAGGTCGGCCTCCGCCCGGTCTTCCAACGCGGACAGCCGCAGCTCCTCCAGCCGGGCGGCGGCCGCTGCGGCGTACCGCGTGTCGGTGGCGTCGGCGAGAGCGGGGCCGCGCCACAGCGACAGCGCCGTGGCCAGGCAGGTGCTCGCGGCGGCCGGGTCACCCGCGCGCAGCGCCCGCTGACCCTCGCGGGCCAGCCGCTCGAACCGGTACGCGTCCACCGCCTCCCGGGGCAGCTCCAGGCGGTAGCCGCCGTGCGCCGAGTGCAGGGCCGAGGCGATCGGCAGCGCCCGGCGCAGCCGGGACACCAGCGACTGGACGGCGTTCGTCGGGTCGGTCGGCGGGGTGTCCGTCCAGAGCGCGTCGGTCAGCGCCTCGACGGAGACCGTGCGGCCGACCTCGAGGGCGAGGAGGATCAACAGCCGGCGCAACCGGGCGCCGCCGATCTCGACCTGCCGCCCGTCGACGGCCACCGTGAGCGGTCCGAGGATGCCAACCTGCATGCGCACCATCATGTCACCGGGTGCCGACGCGGTGACGAACCGTCGACGTCGCGGTGGGCGCGGGCCGGTCGGCTCAGTCCGGCGTGGCGGGGCCGGACACCCGGCCGACCAGGTACGTGTAGAGGACGGCGGAGTTGACCCCGTCCAGGCCGAGGGCGGCGTGCAGCGCGTCGTCGTAGAAGCCGCAGAGCCCCACGCTGGACAGCCCCAGGCCGGTGGAGACCAGCGAGAGGTTCTGCGCCACGTGCCCGCCCTCCAGCAGCACCAGCCGGTAGGAGCGCAGGCCGTAGTGCAGCCGCTGGTAGGTCAGGTCGGCGACCACGAAGAGCCAGAGTGGACAGCCGGCCGCGTCGATCTTGCCGCCGGCCTTGGTGGCGGGCAGCCGGGGATCGGTCGCCGGCACCGCCGGGATGAGCTCGCCGGTCAGGTCCCGGGCGTCGAGCGGGAGCAGCGCGTGGGCGTCGGGGTCGTGCAGGTAGAGCCCGCGCGGCACGCCCTGGACGTCGTGGCAGTAGGCCAGCAGCCGCAGCGGGTAGCGGCTGCCGCCGCTGGGGTGGGGTCGGACCCGCAGCGACGCCTCCGCGCCGGGCATGGCCTTCTCCGCGGTGACCGCCGCGGAGTGGTAGAGCAACCGGCCCAGTTCCTCGGCGGTGAGCGGACCCTGGTACGTGCCGTAGGCGCTGCGCCGGGCGAGCAGCACCTGGGCCAGCCCCGGCAGGTCCGCGTGCTGCCCGGCCAACGGCAGCGGCGCCCCGCGTACGGGCAGCGGCTGCCGGCCCTCGGTGCCCGCGCCGACCAGGTCCGGCATCTGGTCGAGGATGGTGGCGGGCGCGTACTTGGCCTCCTCGTGCAGCCGGCGGTCGAGAGCCTCCGGGCCGTCGGCGAAGAACGGGCCACGGGGCGCGGTGCGGAGCACGGCCAGCGAGACCAGCCAGCTCGCCTGGGCCCGTTCGGCGGGGGTGAGACCGAGCCGCCGCTGGTGCAGTTCGACAAGGCGCCGGAACACCGACCCGGCGGGGGCGTCGAGCCGACCGGCGCGGTCGAGCCGGCGCAGGTCGGCGAGGACGCCGGCGAGGTGGGCGTGCCACTCCCCCAGCCCGGTGCCGGCGGTCCCGGCCTCCGTCCGGGTACGCCGGCACCAGTTCGTCCACTCCGCCTCGTTGCGCAGGAAGGCGGACTCCGCGGCGACCCGCCCCTCGGCCGCCGGTGCGGCCTCCTCCGTCGGGACCCGCATGCCGTCGCCCGGGTCGGCGGGGTCGGCGTCGCCGCGCAGCCAGGCCAGCGACGACGCCCAGTCGAGCCCGGTGGCGAGCACCGCGGCCAGCAGCAGGCCGGCGGCGGCGCGCAGCCGGGCCGGCGCGGACCGGGCCGCGGCCCAGACGGCCTGTTCCAGCTCGGGCGCGGCGGCCAGGTGGCGCTGCACGACGCCGGCCGCCCCGGGGCCGCCCGGACCACCGGCGGCGGGCGGCGGGGTCTCCGGTGGCGCGGCGGAGGCGGTGAGAGTCATCGGCGTACGCTCCCTCGGCGGTCGGGCGGTGAGCGCACGATAGGCAGCCCGGGAAGGCGGTCACAAGCGTCGAATCCGGGCAATCTGGGAGGTGACCGGGCGGCCTCCCGGGTGGACAATCCGCCCCCTCCGGAGCCTGCCGTCCGGCGCCCGGCCACCTGCCGGGACGCGCGCCGCCGCAGGGGTGCCGCCCGGCGGGGCCGACGCGCTGCGGGAACAGCAATCTGCGCGAAGACAGGCCGGCCGCGCAGGCGCACCCTCTAGGCGGACCAGGCCCGGTCCCGACGCGCCGAATCCGGCGCCGACCAGGCCGGATCCACCGGCCGCCCCGGCCGGGCAGCACCCGGAGAACCCCTACCGACACCCGTACCCGCCGGAGGCCCCAGTGACGACGGACCCCCAGTCCCGGGAGACCTTCCCGCTGACCGACCTCCAGGCCGGCTACCTCGTCGGCAGCAGCCGCCTGATCGAGCTCGGCGGTTTCCGCCCCACCATGTACGTCGAGCTGGACGTGGTCGACTTCGACCCGGAGCGGGCCCGGGCGGCGGTCGATCGGCTGATCGACCGGCACGAGCACCTGCGCACGGTGATCCTCGCCGACGGCGGCCAGCGGGTGCTGCCCGACACGGGGGTGAAGCCGTTCCCGCTGGCGGTGACCGACCTGACCCACCTGCCACCGGCCGGGCGGGAGACCGCGCTGCGAGAGGTACGGGAACGGCTGGCCGAGCAGGGGGTGGACCCGACCGGATGGCCGCTGTTCGAGGTGGTCGCCCAGCGGCTGCGCCGACACCGGTGGCGGCTGCACCTGGCGATGAGCCTGCTGCTGCTGGACTCCGGCAGCACCCGGCACCTCCTCGGCGAGTGGTGGCAGCTCTATCAGGACCCGCGGACGGCGCTGCCGCCGGCGGCCCGGACCTTCCGGGAGAGCATCCGCGACCTGGTCGCCTGGCAGGACAGCGAGCCGTACCGGGAGCACTGGCGGTACTGGGAGCGTCGGCTGGACGACCTGCCCGACGCGCCGCAACTGCCGCTGGCCGGCCCGCTGGCCGGAATCGACCCGGTCCGCCTGATCCGTCGGGTCTGCCGTCTGAGCGCGGCGGAGTGGGACCTGTTCTGCGCCGCCGCGCGGCGGCACCGGGTGCTGCCGCCGACCGCGCTCCTCCAGGTCTTCGCCGAGGTGCTCGGGGGCTGGGCCACGCAGCCCCGGTTCTGTCTCAACGTGCTGCACCAGAACCTGCCCGCTTTGCACCCGGAGCTGTCCGGGGTGGTCGGCCAGCTCAGCGCCACCCTGCCCCTGGAGGTGGACCTGGGCACGGGTGAGGACTTCTGGGAGCGGGCGCGGCAGGTGCAGCGCCAGCTCTGGCGGGACATGGCGCACAGCGACGTCACCGCGGTCCGGATCACCCGTGAGCTGGCCGCCCGGCGGGGCTGGACCAGCCGGGCCGCCCTGCCGTACGTCTTCAACAGCATGCTCGCGCCACGGCGGCCGGCCGGGCCGGCACTCGGGCGGCCGGTCTGCCGCCAGGTCGACAGTCACCTGCGGACCCCGCAGGTGCTGGTGGACAACCAGCTCCAGGACGCACCGGACGGCGGTGTGGACTGCATCTGGGACGTGGTGGACGACGCCTTTCCGGCCGGGCTGGCGGAGGCGGCCTTCGCGGCGTACGAGCGGACGCTGCGGGCCCTCGTCGAGACCGGAACGGCCCCCGAGCCGGTGCCACCGGCCCACCGAGCGATGGTGGCCCGGGACAACGCGCCCGCCGGGCCGCCGCCGGCCGGACGGCTGGAGGACGGCTTCCTGCGCCGGGTCGAGGAGCAGCCGGAGCGCCCGGCCGTGGTCAGCGACCGCCGGACGCTGACCTACCGGGAGCTGGCGGACGCCTCGGCCGCTGTCGCCACCACCCTGCGCCGGCACGGGGTCGGGCCGGGTGACCTGGTGCCGGTGGTGATGGCCAAGGGTTGGGAGCAGGTCGTGGCCGTCCTCGGGGTGTTACGCGTCGGCGCCGCCTACTGCCCGGTCGACGTCGCCCTGCCGGCCGAGCGGATCGGCCACCTGCTCGACGAGTGCGGGGCCCGGACGGCGCTGGTCCAGTCGCACCGGCCGGCCGACCTGGCCGGACGGGACGTGCGGGCGGTCCAGGTGGACCGGCTGCCGCCGGCCGGCGAGCCGGTCGCGCCGGCCGGCACGGCGGACGACCTGGCGTACGTGATCTACACGTCCGGCTCCACCGGGCGACCCAAGGGCGTCGCGGTGGCGCACCGGGCCGCCGTCAACACCGTGCTGGACGTCAACGAGCGGTTCGGGCTGCGCCCCGACGACCGGGTGTTCGGCATCTCGTCGCTCAGCTTCGACCTCTCCGTCTGGGACGTGTTCGGCAGCCTGGCCGCCGGCGCGGCGATCGTGCTGCCCGCGGCCGGACGTCAACCCGACCCGCTCGGCTGGGCGGACACGGCGACCCGGCACCGGGCCACGGTCTGGAACTCCGTGCCGGCTCTGGCCCAGATGCTGGTCGAGGTGGCGGCCACCCGACCGCCCGCGAACCGGCCCCCGATCCGGGCGTTCCTGCTCAGCGGGGACTGGGTGCCGACCCCCCTGCCCGACCGGCTCCGGCAGACCTGGCCGGGCACCCGGGTCACCGCGCTGGGTGGCGCGACCGAGGCGGCGATCTGGTCCAACAGCTACGAGATCGGCGCGGTCGACCCGGCGTGGCGGAGCATCCCGTACGGCCGGCCGCTGCCGAACCAGACCATGCGGGTGCTCGACGGCCGGTTCCGGCTGCGTCCACCGTGGGCGGTCGGGGGCATCTACATCGGCGGGACAGGGCTGGCCGACGGCTACTGGCGGGACCCCGAGCGCACCGCCGAGCGGTTCGTCACCGACCCGGCAACCGGGGAGCGGCTCTACCGCACCGGGGACCTGGGACGGTACTGGCCCGACGGCACCATCGAGTTCCTCGGCCGGGAGGACCGGCAGGTCAAGGTGCAGGGCTTCCGGGTGGAACCGGGTGAGATCGAGGCGGTCGCGCGGACCCACCCGCTCGTCCGGGACTGCGCCGTGACCACCCAGCAGGTGCCGGGCGGGCAGCGCCGGCTGGTCGCGATCGTGGTGCCCGGAGAGGGCGCGGCGCCGGACCGGGCGGCGCTCGCCGGATACCTGCGGGAGCGGCTGCCCGCCTACCTGGTGCCGGCGCGGATCCACCTGCTGGACCGGCTGCCGCTCAGCGGCAACGGCAAGGTGGACCTGGACCGGGCCCTCGCCACCGCCGAGGCCGCCACCCGCGACGACTGGTCCGCCACCCCGGACGGCGCCGGCCGTGCCACCCCGTTGGAGGAGCGGATCTGCCGGGCGTGGGCGGAGTTGCTGGAGGTGCCGGCGGTCCGGCCGGACGACGACTTCTTCGCCCTCGGCGGCAACTCGCTCCTCGCCCTGCGCCTGGTGCAGCGGCTCCGCGCCGACCTCGGCACCGAGGTCCCGTTCGGGCAGATCTTCGACGCCCCCACGGTACGCGGGCTGGCCGCCCGGCTCGCCGTCGGCGACGGCACCGTCCGCAGCGCCGTGCCGCTGGCCGACGGCACCGGCCGGCCGCTGTTCCTGTGCCATCCGGTCGGCGGGTCGGTGGCCCGGTACGCCGACCTCGCCCGCGCCTGGGCCGGCCCGGTGTACGGCTTCCAGAGCCCGGCCCTGGCGGGCCACGACCCGACCGACCGGCCCAGCCTGGCCGACCTGGCCGCGACGTACCGGGCCGAGCTGCGGCGGCTGGCGCCGGACGGGCCGTACCTGCTCGCCGGCTGGTCGATGGGGGGCGTGCTGGCCCACGAGGTGGCCGCCCAACTGCACGACGAGGGCGAGGTGGCCCTGGTGGTCATGGTCGACAGCGACATCCGGACCCTGCGGCTGCCGGCCGACGACCGGGAGCGGCACCGGGAGTTCCTCACCGACCTGGCCGGCGGCCGGCTGCCGGCACCGGTGGCCGCCGCGCTCGCCACCGCCACCGAGGCCGGACTGGCCGGAGCCGCGCACGCCGCTGCCCGGAGGGCCGGCCTGCTCCCGGTCGAGCTGGACGAGGCCGGGTACGGACGGCTGGTGCGGGTGCACGGGGATAACCTGTCCGCGCTGGCCGCCCACCGGCCCGCCCGGGGAGTGGCGCCGACGCTGCTGGTCGTGGCCGACCGGGTGACCCGCCCGGACCCGGTGCCCGCCTGGCGAGCGGTCTGCCCGGAGTTGACCGTGGAACGTTGGCCGGAGGACCACCATTCGATCGTGTCGGTCGCCTCCTCGGCCCGGTTGGCCGAGCGCATCGCCCGCTTCGCAGCCGACAGTGGGCTCGCCGAGCCGGCCGAGCCGGTCGAGGCCGGGCCGGCGGGGACGGGGGCCACGGCGCGGGACGCACTCGTCGTACCGTCCTGAGCGGGCGATCCGTCGACGGGGGCCGGATCGGGGTGTCCGGCCCGGTCGGAGGAGCCCTGCGGGCGGCGGGAGCGGTCAGGACCAGTCGAACGCCTGGGCGTCGGAGGAGAGGTAGCTGCCGTCGACCAGGTCCGCCCAGGTGGCGTAGCGGCGCAGGCCGTAGAGCAGGGGTCGTTGCGGACGCAGCCGGGTGACCGCCCGGACCCGGCCCATCACCACGGCGTGGTCGCCGACCACACTGTCGTCGGTCACCTCGCAGTCGGCGATGGTGTGCGCGGCGTCGAGCAGGTGCGGGCCACCGGCCCCGGAGCCGACGGTCCAGCGCACCCGCTCGAAGCGGTCGACCGCTCCGGAGGCGAACAACTCGGCGAAGGCCCGAGCCTGGTCGTGCAGCAGGTTCACCGCGAAGGAGCGACTCGCCGCGATCGCCTCCAGGGTGGGGCTGCCGCAGCGGAGGCAGACCAGCAGGATCGGCGGGTCGAGGGAGACGCTGCACAGCGAGGTGCACGTCATCCCCCGCGGCCGGCCGTCGGTGTGCAGCGCGGTGGTCACCGTGACGCCGGACGGAAAGCTGGCCATCAGGGGTCGCATGTCGACCGGCGGGGTGTCGGCCGGAACGAGCTGGTCCTTGGTGTTCATGGTGGGCTCCTCACGCCGGGGGTGACGCGGCTCCGGCGGCGACCACGCCGGGCGTGGGCCGGGGCCGGGAGGTGGATCGGGTCGCGGCGTGGACCTCCGCCACCAGTGCGGCGGTGAAGGACCCGAACGCGGCGCCGAGGAAGTGGAAGTGCCCGCCCGGGAAGAGCAGCCGCCGGAACGGTCCGGTGGTCTCCTCCGCCCAGGCCGCGATCGCCGCCGGTGGCGCCCAGTCGTCCTCGGCGCCGCCGAAGGCGGTCATCGGCACGGTCAGCGGCGGCCGAACGGGCGACGGGACGTACCCGGCCAGCGCACCGAGGTCGGCGCGGACCAGCCGCAGCAGTTGGGCGCGGAACTCGGGCACCTCGTGGATCCGGTCCGGCATGCCGCCCAGCGCGAACAGGTGACGCAGCATCTCGTCGTCGGAGACGTCGTACGGCAGGGTGGCCTTCGGGCCCCGGTAGCCGGCGGCCGGGCGGCCGGAGACGCCGAGCCAGACGGGTTCGACGCCGTACGCACCGAGCGCCCGGGCGGTCTCCGCCGCGACCACCGCGCCCAGGCTGTGCCCGAACAGGGCGAGCGGCGCGTCGGCCCAGTCGAGCAGGTCCTCGACCACCCGGGCGACGATGCCGGGGATGTCCCGCAGCGGCTCTTCGCGGTGCCGCCGGCCCCGGCCGGGCAGGTCGGGCAGGAGGAGGTCCCACTCCTGCGGGATGCCCCGGCTGAGCGGGAAGTAGGCGCTGCCGGAGCCGCCCGCATGGTGGAACGCGACCAGACGCAGGTCGGGGTCGGGTACCGGCCTCGGCCGGAGGAAGGCGCTCATCGGGTCACTCCCGTCCTCCGGCCGCGACCGGGCGGCCGGTGATGTGGTCGGCGATCGTCGCCAGCAGCGCCGCCAGCGGGCGGTCGATGGGCAGGTCCTCGGGGGTGAGCGCGATCTGGAACCGTTCCTCGATCCGGGTCATGAACAGGGTGGAGACGAAGGAGTCACCCCCGGTCTCCAGGAAGGACCGGCCCGGGTCCAGCTCCTCGTCGGCGTGCAGCACGTCGCGCAGCTCGGTCATCAGGTACGCCTCGATGCCGGCGCGGTCGGTGGGCAACGGCGCCACGTTCCCGCCGGCGGTCTCCGCCGACCCGCTGCCGGCCGCGCCGACCGGCTCGTCGACCCAGAAGCGCCGGCGCCGGAAGGGGTAGGTGGGCAGGTTCGGCAGGAACCGGGCACCGGCCGGACGCAGTTCGTCGAAGCGCACGTCGAGCCCGGCGAGGAAGAGCGCGGCCAGGGCGTCCAGCAGCAGCTCGGGGGCCGCCTCGGGGACGGCGGTGGCCAGCGGCGACAGGTGCTCCGTACCGCCCTCGCCCCGCCACGTCAGGCGGCCCGCCACCTCCGGTCGGCCGACGTCCCGCCGGGACCGGACCCGGATGCCGAGCCGGCCGAGCAGCGCGACCCAGCGGTCGGGCGCCTCGCCGGCCGGGTCGGCGGGGATCAGCCGGGGCCAGCGGGCCCCGACCCTGTCCAGCGCCACCTCCAGGGCGGTGTGGTCCGTGGCGGCCCAGAGGGTGATCGGGCCCAGCCGGCCGGCCGGGCCGGCCGGCTGTCGGACCCCCGCCGCCAGCCGGACGGCCAGCTCGTCGGCGGTGTCGCCGACCACCGCCACCCGGTGCGCGAGCGGGGCGCGGCCGGCGCGCAGGGTGTGGCAGAGCGACGGCAGGTCCGCCGGATCGGTGGCGCGCAGCCGCGCCACCACGGCCGCGCCGACGATGGCCAGGGCCTGGGAATCCCGGGCGGAGAGGGTGAGCAGCTCGGAACCGTGCGGCGCGACCGGCGCGACCGCCTCCCGCGGCCGGTACGCCTCAAGCACCACGTGGGCGTTGGTGCCGCTCATCCCGAACGAGTTCACCCCGGCCACCCGGCGGGGCAGCGCCGCCGGCCAGGGCGCGGTCCGCCGGGGCACGGTGAAGCCGAGCCGATCCCAGGGGATGTGCTCGTTGAGCGGGCCGTCGGACTCGTCGGCGGCCGGCGGAATCTCGCCGTGGTGCAGCATCAGCACGGTCTTCATCAGCCCGGCAACGCCGGAGGCGGCCTCCAGGTGGTTGAGCCGGGCCTTGACGCTGCCGACGCCGAGCGGGACGCCGCGCTCCCGGACCGCCGGGCCCAGGGCGGCGTCCAGGGCGCCCACCTCGACCGGGTCGCCGAGGAGCGTGCCGGTGCCGTGCGCCTCGACCCAGCCGACGTCGGCAGCGGCCACCCCGGCGTCGGCGAGGGCCGCCCGGACCACCTGCTGCTGGGCCGGCCCGCTGGGCACGGTCAGCCCGGAGGCCGCCCCGTCGTGGTTGACCGCGCTGCCCCGGACCACGGCCAGGATCGGCCGGCCCTCCCGTTCCGCCTCGTCCAGGCGCATGAGGACCAGCACTCCGACGCCCTCGCCGCGACCGTACCCGTCGGCGGAGGCCAGGAAGGACTTGGAGCGACCCTCGGGGGAGAGCGCCCGGCTCTGGCACAGCGACACCATCAGGTTCGGCGACAGCAGCAGGTTCGAGCCGCAGACCAGCGCGTACCGGCACTCCCCGGCGCGCAGCGCGCGGACCGCCAGGTGCATCGCCACCAAGGAGGAGGAGCAGGCGGTGTCCACGCTGACCACCGGGCCGGCGAAGCCCATCACGAAGCTGATCCGACCGGCGCCGAAGCAGAGTCCGCCGCCGGTGGCGTAGTACGGGTCGAGCGGCGTCTTGTCCTCCCGCACCGCCAGCCGCTCACCGTACTCGGAGGCCATCATGCCGAGGTAGACGCCGACGTCCAGCCGGTCGGCGCGGCGGATGGCCACCCCGGCCCGTTCCAGCGCCTCCCAGGCGGTCTCCAGCAGCAGCCGCTGCTGCGGGTCGAGCAGTTCGGCCTCCCGCTGGGAGATGCCGAAGAAGTCCGCGTCGAAGTGGCCGATGTCGGCCAGGAAAGCGGCCCGGTCCACGTAGGAGCGTCCCGGGCGGACCGGCCCCGGCCGGTACGCGGCCCGGAGGCCGGGCCGGTCGTCGGGGATGCCGGTGACCGCGTGTGCGTCGCCGCGCAGGAAATCCCAGAACTGCTCCGGCGTCCGCAGGTCTCCGGGAAAGCGCAGGCCGAGCCCGACGACGGCGAGCGGGGGGCGGTGCTCGCGCTCCAGTTCGCGGATCCGGGCCTGCTGCCGGCGGGAGAGCCGCAGCTGGTCCTCCACCAGTCGCCGCAACTCGGTGGCGTCCATCGTCACGTCCCTCACTCCTCCATCGCCAGGTCCGCCCGCACGGCCCGGACCAGCTCGTCGATCGACAGATCCGCCAGGTCGCCGTCCGTCCCGGCCGGGTCGTGCGCCGGACCGACGTACGACCCGGACCAGGCGCCGGCGTGCGACGCGGCGTCGGCCGGCTCGTCGTCGGGGTAGAGCAGGTCGATCGCGTACGCGGCGACCTGCGCGATGCTCGGGTGGTCGATGGCGACCGTGGCCGGCAGGTCGACGGCGAGCGCGTGCGACAACCGGGTCCGCAGGTCGATGACCATGATCGAGTCGAGCCCGAGGTCGACGAAGCCGGCGTCGTCGTCGAGCGCGCCGGGATCACCCAGCGCCTCGCCGGCCACCCCGCGCACCGCCACCCGGAGCCGGTCCTCCCGCTCGTCCGGCGCGGTACGGTCCAGTTCCTCGCGCAGCCAGCCGCGCGGCATCGCCGGGGTTGCCGGCGCGGGCCGGGCGCCGCGGTCAGCCAGCGGGAGCAGCAGCGCCGCCCGGGGGTGACCGGCCGCCCGCTCGACGTACGCCCGGGCGTCCACCGCCACCGCCACGAGCCGGTCCCGGCCGGTGGTGAGCGCGGCGCGCAGGACGGTCTCGGCCTCCTCGTCGGTGAGGGCCCGGACGCCCAGCCGGTCGATGGCCCGCCGGGTCGCCTCGGTGGCGGCGAGGCCGTCCTTCACCCGCGGTGTCCACGGCCCCCAGTCGACGCTCACCGCAGGCAGGCCGCGGTCGCGCAGCCGGGCGGCGAGGCCGGCCAGGTAGCCGTTGGCGGCGGCGTAGTTGGCCTGGCCGGCGGAACCGAGCACGGCGGAGACCGAGGAGAAGTGCACCAGCGCCGCCGGCCGCCGGCCGGTCAGGGCCTCCAGCAGCCGGTCCGCGCCGGCCGCCTTGCCGGCGAAGACCTCCTCGAAGGCGGCCTCGTCGAGCTGGTCGAACGCGCCGTCGGCGGTGCGCCCGGCGAGGTGCCAGACGCTGCCGATCGGGCCGTCGCTCTCCGCCTCCGCCACCATCCGCCGGCAGTCCTCCGGGTCGGTGACGTCGCCGCGTACCACCCGGATCCGGGTGCCCCCGGCGGTGAGCTGGTCGATCGCCGCGCTGGCCGCCGGGTCCGGCGCGGAGCGACCGGCCAGGGTGATGGCGGGGACGCCCTGCCGGGCGAGGAAGCCCGCGACACTCAGACCCAGCGCGCCGAGCCCACCGGTGACCAGCGCGGTGCCGGCGGTGACGGCGTCCGGCAGGTCGCCGTCGGGCGCCGGCAGGGGCCGGAGCCGGGCCACCCGGACGCCGTCGGCGCCCAGCCGCAGCCGGGTCTCGGGCAGGCCGCGGCGCACCTCGTCGAGGAGCAGCGCGGCGGCGTCGCCCGGGTCGGCGTCGGCGGCGAGCACGACCCGGACGAGGCGACGGTCGGTGTGCTCCGCCTCGACCGACGCGAGCATCCCCCAGAGCGCCTCCCGGACCGGGGCGGCCTCGGTGCCGTCGGCGCAGACCACCAGGTACGGCGCGGCGGCCGGGGCGGTCCGCAGGTCGTCGGCGAGTCGGCGGACGGCGGATTGCGCCGCCTCGGCCGACGCCCCCGGCTCGTCGGCCGCGAACCGCAGGTCGAGTACCAGGTCCGGTGGCGCTGCGCCGGGCTCGGCGGTGAGCGCGGCGACCGCCCCGGCGAACGCGGGCGCGACGTCGGCGCCGACGACGTCGACGCGCGGCGGCGCCGGCGCCGGGGTCGGCTCCGGCCGGTCCGGTTCCGGCACGGTCCAGGCCAGCTCGTGGACGTGGACGGCGCTGTCGCGCAGTGACCGCTCGAGCAGGTCCCGGGGGGCGTATCGGATGCGGAACCCGTCGACGGCCAGGACGGTTCGGCCGTGCCCGTCGAAGAGGTGCAGGTCCGCCTCGTCCACCAGCCGGGTGCCGTCCGGGCGGTTGGTCGCCCGCCGGGCCCGCACGTGGCCCCAGAGCTCCGCGGCGGGCTCGGGCCGGCGGGCCAGGGTGAGTCGGGCGGCGGCGAACGGGATCGCCAGGCCGGCTCGGCCGGCCTCCACCACGTCGTCCGTGCCGTCCGGGTCGACACCGAAGGCGACCGTGCTCTGCAGACAGGAGTCGAGCAGGCCCGGGTGGATGGCCCAGCCGGCCGGGTCCTCGTTCATCCGCACCGGTCGGGCGTACCGGACCAGGGCCTCGTCGTCGCGCAGCCACACCTCGGCGATCCAGCGGAACGACGGACCCAGCAGGTAGCCCATCTCCCGGAAGTGCCGGTAGAAGTCCTCACCGGCGAGGTGACGCTCGGCGGCGGCCCGGAAGGCGACCAGGTCGGGCACCGGTCGAGGCTCCCGCTCCGGCGCGGGCAGCAGCCGGGCGGACAGGTGCTCCTGCCAGTGGTCCCGCTCCGGGTCGACCAGGCTCTGCACACTCACCGTCCGGCCGCCGTGCTCCTGCTCGGCCTCGATGACCTGCATCTCGTACCGCTCGCCGTCGTGCAGCACCAGGGCCCGGGGAAAGACCAGGTCGGCGAGGGCCGGCGGGGTGCCGTCGCCGGCCAGCGCGGAGAGCACGGTGGCGGTCTGCGACGCGCCGGGCACCGACACCGTCCCGTAGAGCCGGTGATCGGTCAGGTGCGGCGGGAACTCGGTGCTCCGCTCGGTGCGGAACACCCGGCCGCGCAGGGCCGGTGAGCGGACCGGCGTACCCCAGGCGGGTGCGTCGGCGGCCGGGCCGGCGACCGGCAGCCGGTCGCCGGTCCCCGCGGTGGACGCCCAGTGGCGGGTCTCCGCGAACGGGTAGCGCGGGGCCGCGACGCGGGTGCCGGGGCGCGGGCGGGGCTGCACCCGCGACCAGGTGACATCCTGGCCGAGCGGGTAGAGCGCGGCGACCGCGGCGAGCAGCGCGGTGCGGTCCGGTGAGCCGCGGCGCAGCGACGACAGCAGGCCGCCGGCCGGCGCGAGGCCCGCGGCCCGGACCAGGTTCACCAGGGTACGGTCCGGACCGATCTCCAGGCAGACGTCCACGTCGAGCGCGGCGAGCTGCCCGGCGCCGGCGTGGAAGCGGACCGGCTGGCGGGCGTGGCGCACCCAGTAGTCGGCGTCGTACGTGTCGGGTCCGGCCACCGCTCCGCTCAGGTTGGAGATCACCGGGAGGGCCGGGGCCTCGTGGCGAAGCGCGGCGCACACGGCCCGGAAATCGTCGAGCGCCGGGTCCAACAGTCGCGAATGGAACGCGTGCGAGACGCTCAGCGCACGGTGCCGTACGCCCTCGGCCCGCAGCCGGACGGTGAGCGCCTCGATCTCCTCGGGCAGCCCGGAGACCACGGTGGCCTCGGGGCCGTTGACCGCCGCCACGTCCAGGCCGGTGCCCGCGACGAGGTCACGCACCCGCTGCTCGGTGGCGACCACGCCGAGCATCGCACCGGGACGGGTGGCCTGCATCAGCCTGGCCCGCTCGGCGATCAGGTCGAGGCCGGCGGGCAGGTCCAGCACTCCGGCCACGATGGCGGCGGAGATCTCGCCGACGCTGTGACCCATCACCACGGCCGGGGTGACGCCCCAGGAGCGCCACAGCTCGGCCAGCGCCACCTCCAGGGTGACCAGGGCCGGTTGGGTGACGCGCGTCTCGTTGATCGCGGTCCGGTCGTCGCCGTGCAGGACGAGGTCGGCCAGCGAGGCGCCCAGCGCCGGCGCCAGCCGCCGGTCGCACTCGTCGAAGACGTCGCGGAACACCGGCTCGGTGGCGTACAGCTCGCGGCCCATGCCGAAGAACTGGCTGCCCTGACCGGAGAAGAGGAACGCGATCCGGGGCGGTCGGGTCGCCGCGACCGGGTCGGCCGGCGGCGCGGCGGCGGCCAGCAGCTGCGCCCGGTCGCGCCCGAGCAGGACCGTCCGGTACGGCAGGTGGGCCCGGCCGGTGCCGGCCAGCGCGGCCAGGTCGGGCAGTTCCTCCGCCGGGCAGTCGGCGAGCCGCTCCCGCCATCGCTCGACAAGCCGGCACAGCCCGTCCGGGCTGGGCGCGGAGAGCGGGACGAGCAGGGTGCCCCCCGCCGCGCCGTCCGACGTGCCGTTCGGCGGGGCGGTGCTGCTCTGCGGGGCGGTGCCGTTGGGCAGCCCGTCGCGGTACGGCCCGGTCCAGACCGGACCAGGCAAGGGTCGGGCGCCGACCGGCGCGGGTGCCGGGTCGGCCAGCAGGACGTGGGCGTTGGTGCCCGTGAAGCCGAAGCCGGACACCCCGGCCAGCCGGGACCGGCCGGTCCGCGGCCAGGGCACGGGCGCGTCCACCACCCGGACGTCCATCCCGGTCCAGTCGATGTGCGGGTTCGGGGCGGCGAAGTGCAGGTTGGCCGGGATGGTGCCGTGCCGCAGGGCGAGCACCGTCTTGATCACCGACGCCATGCCGGCGGCCGACTCGCAGTGGCCGATGTTGCTCTTGACCGAGCCGAGCCGCAGCGGCCGGTCGGCCGCCCGCCCTGGTCCGAGCACCCGCCAGGCCGCCCCGACCTCGACCGGGTCGCCGAGCGAGGTGCCGGTGCCGTGCGTCTCCAGGAAGTCCACCGCGGCCCCGTCCACGCCCGCCTCGGCGAGGGCGGCACTGATGACCTGCTCCTGGGCCCGGCCGCTCGGCGCGGTCAGTCCGGAGGAGCTGCCGTCCTGGTTGACCGCGCTACCCCGGACCACGGCGAGAACGGCGTCGCCGTCCCGCCCGGCGTCGGCGAGTCGCTTGAGGACGAGCACCCCGCACCCCTCGGATCGGACGAAGCCGTTGGCGTCGGCGGAGAACGTGCGGCACCGCCCGTCCGGGGAGAGCATGTGCGCCCGGCTCACCGCCACCGAGGCGAGCGGGTCGACGATGACGTTGACCCCGCCGACGATCGCCGCGTCGACCTCGCCGCTGCGCAGTGCCCGGACGGCGAGGTGGAGGGCGACCAACGAGGAGGAGCAGGCGGTGTCCACGGCGAGTGCCGGCCCGGCCAGCCCCAGCACGTACGCCAGGCGGCCGGCGACGGCGTTGAGCGCGGTGCCGGTGCTGTAGTACGCGTCGAGCCGGTCCACCCCGGCGCCGGCCAGCACCCGGGCGTAGTCGCCGTTGCTGACCCCCACGAAGACGCCGGTCCGGGTGCCGGCCAACCCCTTCGGGTCGATGCCGGCGTCCTCCAGCGCGTGCCAGGCGCACTCCAACAGGAGCCGCTGCTGCGGGTCGAGGTTCTCCGCCTCGCGGGCCGGTACGCCGAAGAACCCGGCGTCGAAGCGGGCCACGTCACGCAGGAATCCGCCCTGGTCGGTGGTGATTCGCGGACCGGTGTCGGGGCCGGCGGTATGGAACGTGCGGTGGCTCCAGCGGTGCGGCGGCACCTCGCTGACCGCGTCCCGCCCGGATCGGAGCAGGTCCCACAGCTCCTCCACCGAGTCGGCGCCGGGGAAGCGACCGGCCATCCCGACGATCGCCGCCGGCCCGGCCGGGAGCGCCACCGTCCCGGTCACCGTGGCGACCGGGACGGCCGGCGCCCCGACCGGCGGGGCGGCCGCGGCGAGGTTCGTCGTCGGGACGGCCGGAGAATCGGGGTGGACCGTGGCGGCGGGTCCACCGTCGGGCGCCGGAACGGCGGCGTGGACCCGGGCGTGGTCCACCGGCCTGACGCCGACGGTGCCGTCCGGCGCGGGGTCGACCGCCGGCCCCGGGACGGCGGCCGCGCCGTCGCGCAGGGTCAGCACCTGGTCGGCGAGCTGGCGGACGGTCGGGTGGTCGAACACGTCGGCCACCTGGAGCGCCACCTCGAACGCCTCGGCGAGCCGGCGGGCCAGGTCCACCGCCATGATGGAGTCGAGACCGAGGTCGAAGAAGCCGGCGTCCTCCCGGATGACGTGCCCGTCCGGGTGGCCGAGCTGCGCGGCCAGCAGGCGGGCCACGTGGCCGCGGGCGGCGGCCGGGCGGGCCCCCACCGGCAGCGTGGCCAGCTCGGCCACCACCGACGGCTCCCGCTTCTCGCCGACCGGGAACCCTCCGTCCAGGATGGCGGGGGCACCGTCGGCGGCGGATGCGCCACCGGCGGCATCCGGCGTACCGGCGGCCGTGGCCGGCGCGGTGGTGAACAGCCCGCGCGGGCGCAGGCCGCCCAGCACGCCGTCCAGGCGCGGCCGGTCCAGCGGGCAGGCCACCAGGTAGCCCTCCGGCCCGGGCGTCTCGTCCCGCAGCGCCGCACAGCCGGTGGCCGGGTCCAGCGCGCCGACCCCGAGCCGGGCGAACCGGTCCCGGGAGTCACCGTCGGCCATTCCGGAGACCGCCCACGGTCCGTACGCGATGCTGACCGCGGGCAGCCCGAGCGACCGGCGGTACGCGGCGAGGGCGTCCAGTCCCCCGTTCGCGGCGGCGTACGCGGCGTAGCCCTCGGTGCCCCAGAGCGCGGAGACCGAGGAGACCAGTACGAAGAAGTCCAGCCGCAGGTCCCGGGTGAGCCGGTGCAGCCACCAGGCGCCGCCCACCTTGGCGCGCAGGGCGGCGGCGGTCCGCGCGGTGTCCAGGTCGACGGCGGGTATCCGGGTGATGGTGCCGGCTGCGTGCAGCACCCCGCCCAGCGGCGGCATGCCGCGCAGCGCGAGGGCCACCTGCCGGCGGGAGTCGGCGGTGTCGCATCCACCGCCGACGTAGCCGACCCCTATCCCGTCGTCGCGCAGCCGGGTCAGCAGGTCCTGTGCCGCGGTGTCCAGGTCGGCCTCGGCCCGGCGGCCGACCAGCAGCAACCGCCGGGCGCCACGCCGCACCAGGTCGACGACGAGTTCCCGGCCCACCGCGCCGAGTGCCCCGGTGACCAGGTAGGTGGCGTCGGCACGGACCCGCAGGCCGGACGGGGTGGGATCGGCGTCCCGCAGCCGGGCGGCGAGGATCCGGCCGGCCCGCACCGCGACCAGGTCCTCCAGCACCGGGCCGGGTGGGGCGGTGACCACATCCAGCACGGTGTGCAGATCGTCGTGGCCGGGCCGGGCGGGCAGGTCGATCACCCCGCCGAACGCCGGGCCGAACTCCAGCCCCAGCACCGGGGCGAGTCCGTGCAGGGGCCCGTGGTCGGTGGCGAGCACCTCGTCCGCCGGTCCGGTGCGGCGCGCGCCCCGGGTGACCAGAACCGCCCGCCGTCCGGCGACTCGGCCGCCGGCCAGGGCCGCCACGGCCGTGGTCACCGCGGCGACGGTGACCGCGACCCGGTCGACCGGGTCGTCGGCGTCCTCGGCGGGGTCGTCGAGGACCGGCGTCGCGGCCGGGACCAGCACGAGTGTCCCGTCGGACCGGTCGGCCCAGAACCGGGTCCACTCCCCCGGCTGCTCCGGCAGCGCCGCCGCCCGCCAACCGGGCGGGGCATCGCCCGGTTCCGGGGTGAGCAGCGTGCCGGCCCGGCCCCGGGCCGCCGCGGCGGCGGCCAGCTCGGCGAGGAGGGCGGCGTCGTCGCCGGCGAGGACCAGCGGGTCGGTACGGGTGTCGGGGGCCGGCCGGTCCAGCTCGGTCCAGAACACCTGGTGGGTGTGCGGGGCGGAACGCGGCTCGGCGGGTTCCCCGCCGGTGGGCCGCTCCGGGGCGTACCGCTGGCGTTGCCAGGGATAGCCCGGAAGGTCGAGGACTGCGCGTGGCTCCGGTCCGGCGGACGCGGCGGGGTCGACCTCGACCGGCGGCGCGCCCGCGGCCAGCGCGGTGAGACCGGCGAGCGCGGCGGCCGGGTCGGCGGCGGCGATCCAGGCGGCCACCGGCAGGCGACTGCGCCCCGCGGTGGCGGTGGCGGCGAACGCCGGGTAGTCCGCGAGCGACAGTCGCCGGACCCGCCCGGCGTACGAGGCGGCCAGCTCCCGCAGCGCCTGCGGCGTCCGGGCGGAGACCACGAAGCCGGCCACCGGACCACTCGGCGTGGCGGGTCTCCCGGTCAGCTCGTCCGCCGTCACTGCGCCGAGGACCAGGTGGGCGTTGGTGCCGCTCATCCCGAACGAGCTGACCCCGGCCAGCCGGCCGGCCCCGTCGGCCCAGTCGATCAGCCGGTCGGGCACCACGATCCCGGTGCCCCCGAGGTCGATCCGCGGGTTGAGGGTACGCAGGTGCACCACCGGCGGCACCTGCCGCCGCTGGACGCAGAGCACCGCCTTGACCAGGCCGGCCACCCCGGCCGCGGCCTCCAGGTGCCCGAGGTTGGTCTTGACCGAGCCGACCGCGAGGGGCGCGCCCCCGTTACGCCGGCCGAGAACGGTGGCCAGCGCCTCCATCTCGATCGGGTCTCCGAGCGCGGTACCGGTGCCGTGCGCCTCCACGTAGCCGACGTCGGCGGGGCCGGCGTCGGCTCCGGCCAGGGCAGCCTCGATGAGGGCCACCTGGGAGAGCACGTTCGGTGCGGTGAACCCGCTGGACCGGCCGTCCTGGTTGACCGCCGTACCCCGGATCACCGCGTGGATCCGGTCGCCGTCGCGGACCGCGCGGGCGAGTGGCTTGAGCACGAGCGCGCCGGCGCCCTCGCCCCGGGTGAAGCCGTTGGCCCGGGCGTCGAACGCCTTGCACAGCCCGTCCGGGGCCAGCGACCGGGTCTGCACGACCAGTCGGGTCGAGCGGGGCGACATGATCAGGTTCACCCCGGCGGCGATGGCGGTCTCGCATTCGCCGCGACGCAGCGCCTGGACGGCGAGGTGCACGGCGACCAGCGAGGACGAGCACGCCGTGTCGACCGCCATGGCCGGCCCGGTCAGCCCCAGGCTGTACGCGAGCCGGCCGGCCGCGAAGCAGTGCCCGTTGCCGGTGGCCCAGTAGGCGTCCGGCTCTCCCGGGAGCCAGTCCCGGTAGTCCTGGCCGGTGATGCCGACGTACAGCCCGGTGGGGCGGCCGGCGAGGTGGTCGGCCGGGACGGCGGCGTTCTCCAGCGCCTCCCAGGCGACCTCCAGCAGGAGCCGGTGCTGCGGGTCGAGGGCGCGGGCCTCCCGAGGGCTGATGCCGAAGAAGTCGGCGTCGAAGTCGAGCACCTCGTCGAGGAAGCCGCCGCGCTGCGGCAGCTCCGCCCACTCGGCGGCGAACGGGCCCTGCCGGGACACCGGCATCGGCCCGACCAGGTCCCGGCCGGCTGCCAGCGCCTCCCAGTACGCCTCGGTGTCGTCGATCCCGCCGGGCAGCCGCAAGCCGATACCGACGATGGCGACGGGCTGGTCGCCGCCCTGGTCGTCCAGCTTGCGGCGCAGTGTCCGGATGGTGGCCAGGGCCCGCTTGAGCTGGGCGTCCTGCCGCTTGGCGGCGGCGTTTTCGGTGTCGTCCATGACCTCGGTTCCTCGGGGCGGATGCGGTCGGGCGGGCATTGAGGCGAGGTCAGCCGGCCGGCACGGGCCGGTCGATGTCCGCCCCGTCCGGCACATCCGGTTCGGCGGCGGACGACTCGGCGGTGCGGGCCAGTTGCGCGCAGAGCGCGCCGGCCAGGGCACGGGCGCTGCCGTACGTCCACAGCAGGGTGGGCGACAGCCGCAGCCCGAACGCCTCTTCCAGCCGGTTGCGCAGCTCCAGGCCCATCAGCGAGTCGAGGCCGAGGTCCTTGAACGGGGTCTCCCGGTCGACCCGGTCGGCCTCCAGCCGGAGCACTCGGCCGGCCAGCTCGCGCACCTTCGCCTCGGCCAGGACGGCCTGCTCGGCGGCCGGTACCTGCAGCAGGGTGCCCCGGAAGCCGTGCGACGCGTGGGCGGCGTCGCCGTCCCGGGCCGCCGAGCGCAGCCACTGCCAGCTCGGCAGTCCGGCGGTGTCCGGGTACGCGTCGAACCAGCGCCGCAGGTTCAGCGGCACGTACCCGACCACCGGCTCGTCGCGGCCGAGCATCCGCAGCAGCGCCGGCCACGCCTCCCCGGTGGAGAAGCTCTCCATGCCCCGCTCGGCCAGCCGGGCGCCCCGGTTCTCGTCGGCGGCGGCCAGCCCGACGTCACCGAACGGGCCCCACTGCACGCTGAGCGCGGGCCGTCCGGCGCGCCGGCGGGCCTCGGCGAAGGCATCCAGCCAGGAGTTCGCCGCGCCGTACGCCGCCTGGCCGGCATTGCCGATCAACGCGGCGGCCGAGGAGAAGAGAACGAACAGGTCCAGCGGGTCGTCGGCGGTGACCGCCGCCAGGGCGAGCGCGCCGTCCACCTTGGGCGCCAGCACCCGGGCCACCTGCTCGGCGGTGAGGGTCCCGACGGTGGCGTCGTCGAGCAGGCCGGCGGCGTGGAACACCCCGCGCACCGGCGGCAGCGCGGCGCGCGGCCCGTCCAGCGCCCGGCGCAGCGCGGCCTCGTCGGCGACGTCGCAGCGGAGCACCTCGACGGCGGCGGTGCGGCGCAGCGCCGCGACCCGGGCCTGCACCGCGGGGTTGGGCGCGGAGCGGCCGATCAGCACCAGGCCACCGGCTCCGTGCGCGACGAGGAACTCGGCCAGGGCGAGGCCGAGCGCGCCGAGGCCACCGCTGATCACGTACGTGTCGTCGCGGAAGCGTCCCGCCGGCAACGGCACCGCGGTGACCGTGTCGACGGTGGTCGGGTCGGCCACCACCAGCTTGCCGATGTGGTTGCCGTGCGACATCTCGCGCAGCGCCTCGGCCGCCTCCGGGTACGGGAAGACCCGGGTGGGCAGCGGCGGCAGGGTGCCGTCGGCGATCCGCTGCCACACGTCGGCGAAGAGCCGGGCGAAGCGGTCGGGTCGCCGGTCCATCAGACCGGCGAGGTCGACGGCGGCGAGGGTGATGCCCTTGCGGAAGGCGTCCAGGCCGATCGGCCGTCCGGCGTAGATGTCCTTCTTGCCGATCTCGATGAACCGGCCGTCCTCGGCGAGCACGTCCAGGCCGAGCGGGATCGCCGCGCCGGTCAGCGAGTTGAGCACCACGTCCACGCCCCGCCCGCCGGTCGCCGCCCGGACCCGGGCGGCCCAGCCCAGGTCGCGGGAGTCGAAGACGTCGGTGACGCCGAGCGCCCGCAGGTGGTTGCGCTTGGCCTCGCTGCCGGCGGTGGCTACGACCCGGGCGCCGAGGGCACGGGCCACCTGCACGGCGGCCAGGCCCACCCCGCCGGCGGCGGAATGCACCAGCACCGTCTCGCCGGGGGCGAGCCGACCGAGGTCGGTCAGGGCGTACCAGGCGGTGGCGTAGACCAGCGGGAGGGCGGCGGCGTCGGTGTCGGTGAGTCCCGGGGGCACCGGCCTGGTGTGCCCGGACCGGACGGTGACGTGGCTGGCCAGTGCCCCGAAGGCGCAGGCCACCACCCGGTCCCCGGGCCGGGGTGTGGTGACCCCGTCGCCGACCGCGACGACCCGGCCGGCGCACTCGCCGCCGAGCAGGTCGGCCCCTCCGGACGGGTCGGGGTAGGTGCCGACGGCCTTCATCACGTCGATGAAGTTGAGCCCGGTCGCGGTGACCTCGATTTCCACCTCGCCCGGTCCGGGGGCGCGCCGGGCCAGCGGGACCGGGACGACACCTTCCCACCGTCCCGGCCGGGACGGGACGACCCGGAACGGCTGCGCCGGTGTACGCGGGACGGGCAGTTCGACGGCGTCCTCCCCCGGGCGCTCGCCGCGGGCCAGCCGGCCGACCCGGCGGCCGTCGGCGCGCAGCACCACCTGGTCGTCCTCCCCGCCGAGCAGTTCGGTGGCGCACCGGGCGGGCCGGTCGCGGTCGCCCGGGTCCACGTCGATCACCCGGGGATCCAGTTCGCCGTGTTCCCGGCGAAGCGCCCGCAGGTAGCCCCAGTACAGGGCCGCGCCCGGGTCGGGCCGGTCATCCGCCGCGACCGCCTGCGCCCGGCTGGTGACGACGGCGAGCCGGGGCGGCACGCTCCGGCCGGCGCAGGCGCGGGCCACGGCGGTGAGCCGGAGCAGGCCCTGCCGCTGCGCGGCGAGCCCGGCCTCGGCGTCCGGCGCAACGAAGACCACGCCGGCGGCTTCGGTGCGCGGATCGGTAGCGAGCGCGTCGGTGGCGTCGTCGACCGGGTCGGCGCCGGCCGCCCGCAGGGCGGTGACCAGGTCACCTCGGGCGGCCGGGCCGCACACCAGCCACCGGCCCGGGTTCGCCGGCACCACGGGCGGCTCGGCCGCCGTCCAGGCCAGCCGGTGCAGACGCGCGGCGTCGTCGTTGCCCGCAGCGGTCCGGGTCAGCGGCCGCAGGCGCAGGCCGCGCAGGCTCAGGACCGGCCGCCGCTCTGCGTCGAAGACGTGCACGTCGTAGTGCTCGGGGTCGTGCCGCACGGCGTGCGACCGGACGGTGGTCGGCGGATCGTCGAGGTCGGTGTGCAGCACGATCCGATCGACGGCGACCGGCACCACGGCCCCGTCGCCGGGACAGAGCGCGAGTGCCACCTGGAGGGCGCCGTCGGCGAGGGCCGGGTGCGGCGCGTGCGGCCGGTTGCCCGCGCGCAGCCCCTCCGCGAGGGCCACCTCGCCGATCGCCTCCGCGCCGTCCGGGTGCACCCGGAGGTCCCGGACCCGTCGGAACGCTGGACCGTAGGTGAGCCCGCGACCGGCCCACTCCTGGTAGAAGGCGTCCGGATCGTTCGGGGTCGCGGCGTCGGCCCAGTCGGGGTAGTCGGGGCCCGGTCCGTCGGCCGGACGGTAGGACACCCGGCCGCCGGCCGCCGCGGTCCAGCCGGCGGCCCCGTCGGGCAGGTGCAGCAGGCGTACGCTGCCGCCCTCGGTGACGTCGTCGCGCCACTCCACGGTGAGCCGCACGTCGTCGCCGGCGAAGGTGACCTCCCGGTCGAAGGACACGTCGTCGATGCTGCCGGGCCGCCCACCGGTCCGCGCCCGCGCGGCCAGCAGCAGCAACGCCAGCATGCCGGCACCGGGCAGCACCACCGCGTCGTGCACCCGGTGATCGGCCAGCCACGGTTGCTCGCCCAGCGTCAGCCCGACCGGAGCGTGCCAGGTGTCCACCTGCCCGGGCGCCGGTGCCAGCTCCACCTCGAACCCGCGCCCGCCCGCGCGCCGGGGCCGGGCCGCCGGCCAGTACCGTTCCGGCCGCATCGGATAGCCCGGCAGGTCCACCCGACGGCCGCGGGGCAGCCCGCCGAACGGGGCCAGCCCGGCCACGTACGACCGGGCCAGGGCTCGGGCCATGTCCTCGGCGGTGCCCTGGTCCCGGCGCAGGGTGGAGAGCACCGCGACCGCCTCGGAACGTTCGGCGGCGAGTTGCTCGACGGCGGGGGTGAGCACCGGATGCGGGCTGATCTCGACGACGTGGGTGACCCCGTCGTCGAACGCCCGCCGCATGGCGTCGGCGAAGAGCACCGGGCGGCACAGGTTCTCCACCCAGTACCGGGCGTCGAGGTCGGTGCCGCCGACCAGTCCGACCCGGACGGTGGAGAGAAGCGGCACGGTGCCGGCCCTCGGGCGGACCGGCTCCGCCGCGGCCAGCAGGTCGTCGCGGAGCGCCCCCATCTGCGGGCTGTGCGAGGCGTAGTCCACGTTTACCAGCCGGCAGAAGACCTCTTCGGCCTCCAGCAGCTCCTTGAGGGTCAGCACGTCGTCCCGGTCACCGGAGAGCACGCAGGAGCGGGGCCCGTTGTGCACGGCCAGGGCCACCGTCTCCTCGAAGCCCTGCAACGCCTCCCGGGCACCGTCGCGGTCGAGGTCCACCGCGAGCATCAGGCCCCGCCCGGAGGCCCGCCGGGCGATGGCGCTGCGCCGCGCGATCAGCAGGGCGGCGTCGGCGTAGGAGAGTGCGCCCGCCAGGGTGGCCGCGGTGATCTCCCCCTGGCTGTGCCCGAGCACCAGGTCCGGATGCACCCCGTTGGCCCGCCACAACTCGGCCAGCCCGAGCGACATCGCCCAGAGCGTCGGCTGAAGCATGTCGATCCGGGTGGTCCACTCGTCACCCGCCTCGTCCGCGATGACGGCAGTCAGGTCCCAGGTGACGTGCGGGTGCAGCGCCTCAGCGCAGCGGCGTACCACGTCGGCGAAGACGGGACTGCGCTTGAAGAGCTCCCGGCCCATCCCCCGCCACTGGGAGCCCTGGCCAGGGAAGACGAACGCGGTACGGCGGTGCGGCACGGCCCGGCCGGTGGGCAGGTCGGCGTCGGGGGCGTCCGGCCCGGTGGCGGCGAGCCGCGCCAGCCCGTCACGCAGCGCGGCCGGCCGCTCGGCGACCACCGCCGCGCGGAGCGGGAAGTGGTCCCGGTGCCAGGCCAGGGTCCCGGCGACCGCGGGCAGGTCGGCCTCCGGCTCGGTTACCCGGTCGGCGAGGTCGCCGGCGAACGCGACGAGCGCGGCCGGGTTGCGGGCGGAGAGTGGCACCACCGCGGGCAGGCCCGTGTCCGGCGGCTCGACGGCCGGGCCGGCGACCGGTGCGGGGGCCGGGCCGACCACGACGTGGGCGTTGGTGCCGCCCCAGCCGAAGGAGTTCACCCCGAGGTAGACGGGTTCGTCAGCGGGGAGCGTCAGCGGCTCCCGCACCACGGTGACGTTGAGCCGGTCGAACGGGATCTCCGGGTTGAGCGCGGCGGAGTGCAGGCTCGGCGGAACGGTGCGGTGCCGGAGCGCGAGCAGGACCTTGAACAGGCCGGCCATCCCGGCCGCCGCCTCCAGGTGGCCGATGTTGGTCTTCACCGACCCGATCGGCAGCGGCCCGACGGTGCGGACCTGGCCGAGCACCTCGCCGATCGCGCCGACCTCGATCGGGTCGCCCCGGCCGGTGCCGGTGCCGTGCGCCTCGACGTAGCCGAGCCGGTCCGGCGGCACCGCGCCGTCGCCGTACGCGAGGCGGAGCAGTTCGCGCTGCCCATCCCGACTGGGGGTCACCAGGCTCTCCCCGCCGCCGTCGTTGTTGACCACCGAGCGGAGCAGCACGCCGTGCACCCGGTCGCCGTCGCGCAGCGCCCGGTCGAGCCGCTTGACCAGGACGGCGGCGACGCCCTCGCCACGGACGAACCCGTCGGCGTCGGCCGCGAAGGCGGCGCACCGGCCGTTCGGGGAGAGACCCCCGAAGTGGGTGAGGCCGACGGACACGTCGGGCGCGAGGATCAGGTTCACCCCGCCGACGACGGCGGCGTCGATCTCGCCCGACCGCAGCGCCTGCGCGGCGAGGTGCAGGGCGACCAGCGACGACGAACAGCCGGTCTCCACGGTCAGGCTCGGGCCGCGCAGCTTCAACGCGTACGACACCCGGGCGGCGATCACGTCGAGGGCGTTGCCCACCAGGCTGTGCTGGCTGGTCGGGGCGCCCCGCTCCCGGCGGGCGATCTCGTAGTCGTGCCAGGACGCGCCGACGTAGACGCCGGTACGGGTACCGGCCAGGCCGGCGGACGGCTGCCCGGCGTCCTCCAGCGCCCGCCAGGTGACCTCGAGCATGAGGCGCTGCTGGGGGTCGATGTCCTCGGCCTCCCGGGGCGAGATGCCGAAGAAGGCCGCGTCGAACTGGTCCACCCCGTCGAGGAAGCCCCCCACGGCCTGGATCTCACGTTCCGGGTCGAGCTGGGCCGTGGCGTCCCACCGCTGCGCCGGTACGCCGACGACGGCGTCGCCGCGTCCGGTCAGCAGTCGCCACAGGGCCTCCGGATCATCGGCGCCCGGGAACCGCCCGGCCATGCCGACGATCGCGATCTGGTCTGCCGTGTCGAAGCCTGCCATCGCGTCCATTCACTGCCTCTTCGTCGACGGGACCACGGCGGGAGAGTGCACAAATTGCGGGTGCCATCATTCGTCACCCGTCGCTGTGGGAATTCCGTGGATGGCGGGGTAATTCGTCGCCGCCCACCAGAATCTACGCGGGTGGCGAATGGGCGGTAACCCCGATTCCCCCGGTCCGCACCCGAGGCCGACCCCTATCGCGACGCGGACGAATGACAGCGACCAAAGTCAATGTTGATCGCATCACACGCGCGACGGCGGCGGGCCCGTGACAGGATCAACGAGACCGCCGCCGTACCGCGTGACGGTTGCGGTCAGGGGCGCAGCCGCATCCGGACCAGGCCGGCGGTGGCCCGGGTCATCATTCCGCCGATCTCCTTCGGCGCCTTGCTCCGGCTCCACACCGCGTTGCGCGCCATCTTCGAGGGGGACGCGCTGAAGCAGCGGTTCTCCGGGTCCCCGAAGCCGAACGACGGGGGCAGGTAGTCGGCCGAGGCGATCTCACTGAAGATCCGCGCGGCGGCGTCCTTCGCGGTCAGCGTGCCGGCCTCCACCGCCTGGCAGGTCTGCCGGGTGAAGATGCCCAACTCGTTGAACTTCTCGCTGACCGGAAAGGGCGAGCCCGGGCGACGGCTGTCCTCCAGGGCGAGGAAGACCTTGTCGTCACCACTGCGGGAATAGCGGAAGTAGGCATCCTCGATGACGACGTTCCCGAGCATGGTGCCGAGCTGCCAGGTGCGGTTCACCGCATTCCACAAATCGTAGTCGCGGAACGCGACGAACGAGCTGTAGACGATGTCGTCGTGGAAGTCGAACAGTCCCTGCTGGAGCGTCTCCAGGTACTCGAAACGCTCCGTGGACCAGTTGCCGTCCCGAGCGGCGGCGATCAGCCGCCAGGCCATGATGTTGATCAGTTCGAGCGTGTTCGTCATGCCGCGCGAGTAGAGCGGGTCGATGAAGCCGGCCGCGTGCGAGGTCAGGCAGTACCGATCCCCGACGATCTGCTTGGCCGAGTACTGCAACCGGCCGGTGGAGACCCACGGCCGCACCGGCTTGGCGTCCTCGAACTGCCAGGCGATGTCCGGGAAGCGGTTCAGGAACCGGCGGAACTCCTCCTCCGGGGGGACGTCGGTCTTCGGGTGCACCCGGGGGTCGAGGGTCAGGCCGACGCTGACCAACGGGTTGAGCGAGTCCGGGTGGTTGTCGAACGGGATCACCCACATCCAGCCACCGTCGAAGACATGGTGCAGCGTGCCGTGGTGCCAGGGGTTCGGCTGGTCGTGGCCACGGCCGGCGGCCGGCGACCCGTCGTAGGGGCGTACCCCCATGAGATGGGTGAAGACGCTGCGCGAGTGCACCCGGGCCCGGGTGGGAATCTCGCGCAGCTCGAACTTGTCCGCCAGCGGCGAGCGGAAGCCCCCGGCGTCCACCACGTAGCTGGCCCGGAACTCCTCGCCCCGGTCCGAGCGCAGCACGGCGCCCTCGTCCGGGTCGATCTCCACGTCGACCACCCGGGTGTTGAGCCGGGTGTGCGCGCCGTACTTCACCGCGACCTGGAACAGGTACATGTCCACGTCCTGGCGGAACAGGTGCGACTCGGTCCGCAGCATCGACGGCACGACCAACTGGTTGATCTGCTTCGGGTCCTGCGGCGAGCCCTCGCGGTGGTAGACGAAGCCGAAGTTCTGCTTGCGACCGCAGTTGCGGGACACGTGCTTCTGCACGCCGCGGAAGCTGGACAGCGGCTTGATCTCCGGCACGCCGTACCGGTCAGCGATGATCCTGGTCATACCGGACGTGAACGGGATCGTGGACTCCCCGATCGCGAACCGTGGGTGGGCGCCGGCGTCCAGCAGCAGCACCTTGACGCCGTTGCGGGCCAGCACCGCACCGAGCATGCCGCCAGCGATACCACTGCCGAGGATCGCCACGTCGTACCGGTCGTCGCGTCCCGATCCGGAACTGTCGAGCGGCAATCTTCTCACCTCCTTCTCGTCGGGAAACGGTGTGCGGGGGCCCGACGGCCGGCGGGCGTCAACCCGCCACCGCCATGTCCAGCACGATCTCTTCGGGCAGGTCCGCCCGGGTCTTGACGCCGAGCTTGCGGAACGTCCGGGTGAGGTGCTGCTCCACCGTGCTGACGGTGATGCACAGCCGGCGGGAGATCTCCCGGTTGGTGTGGCCGCGGGCGGCCAGTGCCGCCACCCGGCGTTCCGCCCCGGACAGCAGCGACAGCGCCGCCACCCGGCTCACCTGCTCGGCCGGGTCGGCGGGTTCGGACCGCGCCGGTCCCGCCTCCAACGGCAGTCGCCGCAGGATCGGCCGGGCCCCGCACGCCCGGGCCAGCCGGGCCGCCGTCTCGACCAGCGGGCGGGCGCGGGCCGGGCGGCCGGCCTGGTAGTGCAGGCAGCCCAGGTCGCCCAGCGCCTGCGCGAGCTGGGCCTGGTCACCGCAGCCGCGCAACACCTCGACCGCCTCGGTGAGCAGGTCGGCGCGCTCGCCCGGCGGGCTGACCGCGGCCAGCACCCGCAGCGACATGCCGCGGGTCCGGGAGGCCCGCGAACCGACCAGTGCCAGCTGTTCGCGTGCGAGGGCCCGGGCCCGCGCCACATCGCCGGTGAGCAGGTACGCCTGGGCCGCCTCGGCCCGCCACGGCACCAGCGCCGGGCGGTCGAAGCGCCAGGAGGTCATCAGCTGGCCGCAGGTGGTGAGGTCGTTGAGCGCCGCGTGCGGGCGGCCGTTCTCCAACTGGAAGCGGCCCCGTGCGTGCAGGTAGTACAGGCCGAACCGGCTCTTGAACATGCCCTCCGGCACCGGCATCTCCAGATAGGTCGACGCCGCCTCGTGGTCGCCCGTGTCGGTGGCGGCCTGCACCAGGTTGGCCAGCGGCCCGCCGATGCAGACGCCCCAGCTCTCCAGCGGCACCTGCTTGAGCGCCGCCTCGGCGAGCTGCCGGGCCAGCAGCGGATTGCCCTGCCGCAGCGCGATGCTGGCGCGCAGGGAGGCGAACTCGGCCTCCCACAGCGGCACCTGCCACGCCCGCGCCTCGGCCAGCCAGTGGTCGCACCAGCTGGCCGCGGCGGGCAGCCGGTCGGCGAACTGGAGGGTGGCCACCGCGCACATGAGGGCTTCCTGGGTTTTCTTGGTCAGCCGCATGGCCCGCATGCACGCCTCGGCCTCCGCCACCGCCTCGTCCTCGTCGCCGCCGGCGAGCAGCGACGACAGCGCCGCCGCGCTGCGTACCCGAGGGTCGCGGGCGGAGCGACCGGTGGTGCGCTCCGCCGGGTGCAGCCGTCCGGAGACCAGCGCCGGGTACGACGCGGCGAGAACCTCCCGGGTCGCGCGCAGCTCGGCCGAGCCGGCCGGGTCGTGCTCCTCACCCCGCACCGCGATGCGCTCGATCGCCTCGGCCGCCTCCTCGAAGCGGCCGTGCCAGAGCAGGTACTTGGCCAGCATCAGGGCGTGCCGGTCACCCAGCCGCCCCTGCCGCAACGCCTCGGCCAGCTCACCCAGGTGCCGGACGCTCATCGACGGGTTCAGCAGCCAGGCCGCGCTGGTGAGCAGGGCCTTCAACGGGACACGCAGGCTCTGGTCGGCGCAGATCCGCAACGCCACCTCGACGCAGGCGTACGCGTCGGCGGCCCGGTTCTCCACCAGGTGCCGCTCGGCGGCGGCGCGCAGCACCGCCAGCGCCCAGTCGGGCAACGCCCGGTCGGGCAGCGCCGGGTCGGCGGCGACCAGATGGCGGGCCACCCGGGTCGACGGCGCTCCGTCGGAGTAGAGCAGTTCGGCGGCACGCCGGTGCAGCCGGGCCCGGTGGTGCGCCGGCACGCTGGCGCGCAACGCGGCGGTGGCGGCCGGGTGCCGCAGCGCGTTTCGGTCCAGCAGGCCGGCGGCGTCCAGCGCGGCCAGTCCGCTCCGGACCGTGGCCGGCTCCTCGTCGTCGAGCAGCCGGACCGCCAGCGCGCCGCTGTCGGCGCCCTCGTCGAGCACGGCGAGCGCCTGGGCCACCCGCATCAGCACCGGTCGGCCGCGCAGCACGCAGCTGAGCACCGCGTCCCCGTACGCCTCACCGACCACGACCCGGGCCCGCACGTCCGGCGACCGGTCACCGGCGCGCTGGTCCTCGACGAGCGCACGGACCAGCAACGGGTTTCCCGCGCTGACCTGGTGCACCTCGGTGGACAGCGCGGCGGCGGTGTCCGGATCCAGGTGACGGTGCAGCACCGTCGCCACCCCGGCCGGCGAGAGCCGCTGCAACGGGATCCGGCGGTAGCTGGGCAGCCGCAGCAGCTCGGCGCGCAGTCGCGCGTCGGTCGGCCGGGACAGTACGCACTCGGCGACGACGACGGCCACCCGGGCGTTGCGCAGCCGACCGAGGAGCTGGATCAGCCAGTGCTGGGAGACCGCGTCAGCGAACTGCACGTCGTCCACGCAGATGAGGACCGGCACCCGCTCGGAGACCTGGAGCAACTCGGTGCAGAGCTGGTGCAGGGTGGCGCTGGTGGCAGCGTCGAGGGTGCGCGGCTCGGCCTCCGGGATCGGTCCGGCGGCGCCGAGCCCGGCGAGCAACCCGGCGATCCGGTCGGCCGAGGCCCAGGGCGCGTCGGCGTAGCGGAGCAGTTGCCCGAGGACGCCGCCGGACGACTCCCGTTCGGCCCAGCAGCCCACCGCGGCCAGCACCAGAAAGCCGTTCTGCTCGGCCCGTCCCCGTACGGCGTCGAGCAGCTCGGACTTGCCGCAGCCGATGCCGCCGTTGACCAGGACGGCCCCGCCGGTGCCGCCGACGGACGCGGTCAACACCTCCGCCACGGCAGCCAGCTCGGACCCGCGTTCGACCAGGTGCATCTCTTCCTCCTCCTAAGCCGACGACCGGGCCGCCGGTACCGGGTCCGGCGCCTCCGCCGGCATGGCGATCTCCACCGGCCGGCGGTAGATCCAGGCGAGCATCGGTCCGGTCATCGCCGTGGTGACCAGCGCCATGACGACCATCAACGAGTAGAGGGAGCCGTCGAGCAGGCCGATCCGCAGCCCGACGCCCAGGATGATCAGTTCGGTGAGTCCGCGGGTGTTCAGCAACGTGCCCAGCGCCAGCGACGCACGGGGTGGAAGGCCCTGCAGGCGCGCTGCGAGATAGGTGCCGCCGAGCTTGCCGGCGACGGCGACCAGGAGGATCATGCCGAAGTCGAGCAGACCGTCCAGGCCCACTCCGCCGAGGTCCACGTTGAGCCCGGCGACCACGAAGTAGACCGGGAGCAGGAGTGCGGTCAGCTGGCCGGTCTGCCGTTGGATCGCCTCGCTGCGTTCCTCCGCGCCGCCGGTCGGCATCACCAGGCCGAACAGAAACGCGCCGAAGATGAAATGCATACCCATCGCCTCGGTGGCCGCGGCCGAGAGCAGGGCACCGCTGAGCACCGCCACCAGCCGGGGGACGCTGACGGGGTTGTCCGAATCGCCACCGGTCACCAGACGCCGCAACAGCGGGCGGACGACCAGGAACATCACGGCGACGTACGGCAGGAGCAGCAGAACGCGCCAGTGCCCGCCCTCGCCGCCGACGGAGGCCTGCACCGCGGCGAGGGCGACCCAGGCCACCACGTCGACCACGGCGGCGGTGGCCAGCGCGAAGGTGCCGACGGTGGTCCGGGCCAGTCCGCGGTCGGCGATGATGCGGGCGAGCACCGGGAACGCGGTCACCGACACCGACAGGCCGATGAAGATGATGAAGGCGATGGCGTCGCCGTTGCCGTTGCCCCGCAGCAGGTACCAGCCGAGCCCGAGGCCGAGGACGAATGGCAGCAGGGTGGCACCGACCGCCACCCCGGCGGTCTTGCGCCCCATGCCGCGCAGCACGCCGCGTTCCAGTTCGAGGCCGACCACGAACATGAACAGGGCCACCCCCACGTCCGCCATGCCGGAGAGCAGCGGCCGGACGGCGGTCGGGAACAGGTTCTCGGCGATCCAGCCGTTGAACAGGGTCGGCCCGAGCAGGATTCCGGCGAAGATCTCACCGACCACCGGCGGCTGCCCCAGCCGGACGGCGAGCACACCGAACCCGCGGGCGAGCAGCAGGATCAGCGCCAGGTCGACGAACAACATCTGGATCGTGTGGCTGGTCATCAGGCCCCTATTCACCTCCGGCGGTCCACGCGGCAGCCGCCGGGGCGGCTGCCGCGTGGGTGGGTCAGGCTCCGACGGCGGCGGTCGCCGCGTGTTCGGCGATGAGGTCGTCGACGTCGATGTTGAACAGCGGGTGACGGCCGCTGAGACCGGAGACCAGGGTGACGAAGTCCTCCCGCGGGTCGCGCTCGCGCTTCGGGTCGACGATCGTCTGGGCCTGCTCCCAGTAGAACTCCTTGTACCTCGTACGGTCGTAGAACTTGCCGACGAAGGTGCGGATCTCGTCGAAGAACGCCCGGTACGCGGTCGCGTACCGCTCCAGCGCGACCTCCTCGATCTCCGGGTGCTCCAGCACCTTGTCGACGATCTTCGACAGGGAGCTGCCGGCCAGGGTGGCCAGCGCCACCCCCGTGGAGAACAGCGGGTCGACGAAGGCGGCCGCGTCGCCGACCAGCGCCCAACCCGGGCCGTAGAACCGGTCACAGGTGTACGACCAGTCCCGGGCGGAGCGGAAGCCGCTGGACTGGCGGGCGTCCTTCAGCAGCTCCTTGAGCTGGGTGGACCGCCCGAGCTGGGCCCGGAACAGGTCCTCCAGGGACTCGTCCGAGGTGGCGGCCGCCGCCGAGGCGGTGACGTAGCCGACGCTCATCGTGCCCTTGTCGATCGGGATGCCCCAGAACCAGCCCCCCTCCAGCCCCTCGATGAGGATGTTGGTGTACTCGTCCCCCGGCAGCCGATCGGCGTTGTCGAAGTACGTCCAGACGGCGACGTTGCGCATGTCCTCGTGCCAGTTGACGTTGCTCAGCTTGCGCCCGAGGACGCGGGCCTGACCGGATGCGTCGATCACCAGCGAGGCCCGGGCCTCCTGGACCTCGTCGGAGCCCCGGATCGAGTAGCGGACGCCCACGACACGGCCGTCCTCCTCGATGTGCTCCTTGACGGTGGCTTCCTCGATGACGTGCGTGCCGAGCTCCCGCGACCGGTCCAGGATCATCGAGTCCAGGTCGGCCCGACGGACGTGGTACGAGTAGCTGTACGGGCCACCCTCGATGAAAGAGAAGCCCCACGGGATCTTCTGCGCGCCCCAGACCAGCGTGCCGCCGTGCTTCTTCTCGAAGCCACGCTGCTCCATCCGATCGAGGAGCTTCAGCTCCTCCATCGGGCGCATGAAGCCGGGGATGAGGGACTCCCCGATGTGGTAGCGCGGGAAGCGCTCGCGGTCCAGCACGAGGACGCGCCGGCCGCGCTCGCTCAGCAGCGCGGACAGCGTGGCGCCAGCGGGGCCGCCACCGATGACGACGACATCGAAGTCGTCTGGGATGCCGTAGAGATTGGACGACATTCGCAACTCTCCCTTGATCGGGCCACGAAAGGGGCGGGACGACCCGGGCGGACCGATGCCTGAAAACCGGCCCCGCGCGGTCCGACGGTGGTTCCCGGGTGCGCCTGGCCAGTCTGCGCAGGCTGTTCTGCAGACCCTCTGGACGTGGTCTTAAGGGCTTCCCTCGGCCTCTCCCGGTCCCCCACGACGCCCGCCGCCGGCCATCCGCGCCCCGTCCTCTCTCCTACCGGCATCCGGTCAGGTCAGCGGCCATCACAGGGCTCCTCGGCCCGACAGTCCACAGTGGTTACGAGATCGGCGCCAGAGGTGATCGGCAGCGGCCACGGGGGAAGCGCCACCTCTGCCCGATCCGGCCGGCGGCCCCGGACGCGGCGCGGCCCGTCCGCGTCTGTCGAGGCGCGGACGGGCCGGACGGAGGATGTGCGGCGCCGTGGAGGGTCAGGCGGGGTGATCCGTGGCGGCGGGGGCCGGCTGCCGCACCGCCGGAACCCGCCCCCCGGTGGGCGGCCCGAACCGCCCGGTGGCGGCGATGCCGGCCGCCAGCAGGGCCAACCCCACCCCGACCAGCGCCGCCGCGTGCAGGCCGTCCACGTACGCCAACCGGGCCGCGACGCGTGTCTCGGCACCCACCGGGCCGGCCTCCTGTGCCTGGCGCAGGGCGGCGCCCAGGTGGGCTCCGACCGCCGACGGGCCGTCCCGATACGCCAGGGTCAGCACCGTGCCGGCGAGCAGCACCCCGACCGCCCCGGCGACCTGGCGTACGGCGGTGGTGAAGCGGACCACGCCGAGCAGATCGTCCGGGGCCTCGGCGGTGGCCGCCCGCAGGGCGCCGGTGAGCATCGCGCCGAGGCCCGCCCCCACCGCGACCAGCCCCACCGTGACGCGGGCGGCGGTGGTGGCGGTGCCCACCGTGGTGAACAGCGCCAGACCGACGCCGAGCAGGATGGCCCCGGTCACCGCGGGTGCCCGCGGGCCGACCCGGGCGCCGAGCCGCTCGCCGAGGACCGCGCCGACCAGCAGCGCTCCGACCAGCGGCAGCAGCCGCAGACCGGCGGCGAGTCCTCGGGCGGAGCCCACCCCGTCGAGGTACGGCGTCAGCACGAACAGGAACCCGGTCATGAGCACGTAAACCAGTGCCAGGAGCAGGACCGGACGGCTCAGCCACGGACGGCGGCCGGCCGGCGGCGGCCGGAGTGCCGTCCGGGTCTCCGGGAAGAGCACCGCGACGAGTAGCGCGGCCACCACCACGATCGGCAGGTCGACCAGGAAGACCGAGCCCCACCAGTACCGCTCCAGCAACACGCCGGCGACCAGCGGACCGAGGCAGAGACCGAGGCTCACCGCGGCGGAGGCCACCGCGAACGCCCGCCCCCGTTCCTCCGGCGGAAACAGCACCGGCAGCATCGCCATCGCGGTCGGCATGACAGCGGCCGCGCCGACGCCCATGACCACCCGGGCGACCAGCAGCGCGGCGACGCTGTCGGCGAGCGCCGCGCCGGCCGCACCGAGCCCCAGGACCAGCAGGCCGGCCAGGAGTACGCGCCGCCGGCCGAGCCGGTCGGCGAGGTTGCCGAGCGGCACCATCAACAGGCCGAAGGTGAGCAGGTAGCCGACGAAGACGCCCTGGAGCTGCCCGGCCGACGCCGGTAGCCGGGTCATCAGCTCCGGCAGCGCCAGGAAGACGGTGGTGGTGTCGAGCCCGATCAGCAGCAGGCAGGCCACCACGGCGGCCAGTGCCCACCAGCGACGTGGCGGGGGCGGGGTCGACGGTGGCACGGCAGCTCCCTCATTCGGCGGTGGACGGACCGGCGGAACCGGACGGACGACGGCCCGCTGCGGCGGGTCTCAGCGGGCGGGCGCGGCGGACCGGGCGGTCACCTCGGCCCGGGCCGGTGACCGGCGGGCGGCCACCAACGAGCGCAGCACCGTGGCCGGTCGCAGCAGCGCCGACGGCGGGCAGAGCAGGTGCTGCATCTCCAACAGCACCTTGTGCACCTCCGGCGACACGTGACTGGCCAGCATCGCCTCGCGGGCGTACCGGTTGAGGAGGTCGGTGCCGAACGGCTTGGGGCCGGTGGTCTCGGGGTAGGCGAAGTCACCACCCGTCGCCATCCGCCACGGCGTCTCCAGCACCTTCGCCGCGGCCCGGTAGTAGTGCCGGGCCATCTCGGCGGAGGCGACGCCGAACTTGTCGAGGCTGCGGCCGAGCGCGAGCGCCTCCAGGGTGGCGGCGGTCATGCCCTGGCCGTACAGCGGGTTGAAGCTGCAGATGGTGTCGCCGAGGGCGACGTACCCGACGGGCAGCCGGTCGAGGCGCTCGAAGAAACGGCGGCGGGCGGCCGGGAACTGGCGGGTCTCCGGGTCGCTGAGCGGCTCGGCCCTCTTGATCAGATGAGCGATGGCCGGCGACGGAAGACCTTCGGCGAAGGCGAGGAAGCCGGCCGGGTCAGCCGGGGCGTGGTCCTTGTGCCAGCCGCCGATGGTCACCACCCAGCGGTCGCCCTCGACCGCGAAGGCCGCCGCGGCCCGCTTGTGGTGCGGCGGCACCGCCGCCATCAGGGCGAGCAGGGTGCCGTCGGGAAGGTCGCCGGGCTGGCGGCGGTAGATCCGGCTGGTGTAGCCGACGTCGATCCGAACGACCGCGTTCTCCGGAGCCGGGCAGTCGAGCTTCTCCAGCCAGCGGTCGGACCGGCCACCGCTGCGGCCGGTGGCGTCGACCACGAGATCCGCGGCGAGGGTACGGCCGTCGTCCAGCGCCACGCCGGTGACGCGACCGCTGACCCCGGTGAGGTCGGAGACGGCGAGCCGGTCGTGGATGGTCACGTTGGGCATCCGCATGACCCGCCGGCGCACGGTCAGCTCCAGGAAGGCCCGGGTCTGGCTGATCCCCAGCATGCCGCTGCGGAACCGCACCCGCAGCGCGCCCATCTGGTGGAACAGCAGGTCGGCGCCGGGGTCGAAAGGCACCGCCCCACCGGCGATCAGTTCCTCGGTCAGGCCCGGGTACAGCTCGTCGAGGGCGAGCCGGCCGCTGATGAGCAGGGCGTGCGCGTGCATGCCGTGCGGCACGCCGCGGCGGTCCTGCGCCTGGTCGGTCGGGAGGGTGTCCCGGTCGATGACGGTGACGCGGTCGAACCGGCGGGCGAGGGCGGTGGCCGCGGCCATCCCGCCGATGGAGCCACCTACGACGATGGCATGGCTACCGATCATGCTCACGGACTCTCCTCTGGGCTGGCTGTCGCGAAGCGAGACCATCGGGCGGCGCGCAACTCGCCGGCACCGCCGGGTGTGCCGAGTCTGCCGTCGCTGGTCTGGAGGTCTTCTGGTCGATGTCTGCACAGGCTCAGGCGGCACTCTCCTCGTACTGGTGGAGGACCTCCTCGTGGCGCTGGAGGCCGAGCATCCGGCCCAGTGCCGCCATCCGGCTGGCCTGGCTCTCGGCCTCGCTGCACTCGGTGGCGTAGACCCGGACCAGTGCCGGGAACCGGTACAGGCAGCCGGTCACCTCCTCGAGGAGGTGGTGGTCGACGAGGATCTGGAGCTGGTGGTGCGCCTCGACACGGGTCAGCCCGCCGAGCGCGGCCGCCATCGGTGTGGTGACCGCCGCGCTGGGGCAGCAGCCGAGCCTCCGGAACAACCGTGCGGCCTCCGGCGGCAGCCCGTGGTAGGAGACGGCCAGGGCGGCGCGGACGTCGGTGATCGAGTCGCCGCGTACCGCGAGGTGGTCCAGCCGGGTGTGCGGCAGCCGGTACCGACGGACCAGCTGGCCGGGGGTGAGGGCGGGCTCGGCGGCCAGCGTCACGGCCGCGATCCGCAGCGCCAGGGGCAGGCGTCCACACAGCTCGGCCAGCTCGGCGACCTCGTCCGGCTGGCCGGCCACCCGGCCGGCGCCGGCCAGGTTGGCGACCAGATCGGTGGCCTCCGCCGTGGACAACGGTCCCAGTGTCAGCCGGTACGCCCCGTCCCGTGCCGCCAGTCCGCGTTGCCGCCGCCGGCTGGTGACCAGGACGCAGGCCGGCCCACCGGGGATGAGCGGACGGACCTGCTCCGGGTCCGCCGCGTCGTCGAGCACCACGAGCATCCGTCGCCCGTCCAGCACGCTGCGGTAGAGGGCGCTGGCCGCGGGGAGGTCGTCGGGGATGCACCGAGGGTCGATGCCGAGGCCCTTCAGCGCGAAGGTGAGGGCGTCCAGCGGGGACAGCGGCGGTCCACCGTCCGGGGCGGCGCCGCGGAGATTGACGAAGAGCTGCCCGTCCGGGAAGCCGCCGGCTATCTCGTGGGCCAGTTCGAGCGCCACCGCGGTCTTGCCGGCACCCGGCCCGCCCTCGATGACGGCAACGGTCGTCGCACCGTGGTGCCGGCGGTCCCGCTCGACCACGTCGCGCAGTTGGGCGAGGTCGGCGTGCCGACCGGCGAAGCCGCGCGGCCGGCAGGGCAGCTGGGCGGGCCGCCGCACGTCGCCGTGCCGCGGCTCATGCGAGGCCGGCACCTCGGCCAGCAGCTCGGGCGGCGCCGGGTCGTTCAGGTCGGGGTGCCCGGCCAGGATCTGGTTGTGCAGGTCGCGCAGTTCCAGGACCGGTTCGATGCCCAACTCCTCGCGGAGCAGATGCCGGGTCTCCCGGTAGAGGCTCAGCGCGTCGGCCTGCCGGCCGCTTCGGTAGAGGGCGAGCATCAGCAGGCCGCGCAGCTTCTCCCGCAGCGGTTCCTTGGTCACCGCCTCGGCGAGCACGGTGACCGCGTCCGCCGGCCGGTGCAGGTCGAGCAGGAGCTCGGACAGCTCCTCCATCACGGTCAGCCGCAGCTCCTGCAGGCGGGTCCGCTCCACCGCGGCGAACGGCCCGGGCACGCCGAAGTACGCCTGGCCGCGCCACAACCGCAGCGCCGCCTGGTAGACCTCGGCCGCCTTCGCGCCCTCTCCCGCATCGCGCATCCGGCGCGCCTGGCGGTGCTGGGCCGCGAAGAGGGTCGTGTCCAGGTCGTCCGGGTTCATGAACAGGGCGTACCCGCCACCGGTGGAGACCAGGACGTCACCGAGGTCCCGACGGCTGCGTCCCGGTTCCAGCACCCGCCGCAGACCCGCGACGTAGGTGTGCACCCCGTTGGCCGCGGTCGGTGGCACCTCGCTGCCCCACACCGCGTCGATGATCTCCTCGAAGCCGACCACGTCGTTGACCCGGCTGGCCAGCAGGCCGAGCAGGGCCCGCTGCTTCGGCGGGCCGAGCGTGATCTCGTCCCCGTGCCGCCATGCGCGCATGGGCCCGAGCACGGCCAAACACAGTTGTTCCTGACGTTGTCGCACCGAACGCCTCCCCCGCGTCCGCGCGGGCCCCGCCGGCCGGGTGACACCCGGCCCGCGGGCCCGGCGGCAGACCACCCGTCGTTGCCACCCGCCGCCTCCTACGCCCGGACGGTCGACCCGCACAGGCGCGTGGGCCGAGCCGTCCGAACGTCATCCCGGTGGGCTTTTGGATGGGGGCCCGAAAACCGGCAGGATACGGTCGGAATCCGGACGCCCCAATTGCGTACTGTTGATTCTGGTTCTTTTTTTGTCGCTCTGCGTTTCCTTTCGGCGATGCCGCGCGGGCGGGTCGGCGTGGCGACGGTGAAGCACCGGCCCCGGTGCCGACGGCATCGGCAGGATCGGAGAAGACTCTCCCAGGGAAGGCGCATCCGCAGCCACTCCCATATTGCTACGGTAAGGAATCACCTGCGGTGGGTAGTCATCGACCACGGGCTATTTGGGTCGCACTCCCGACAAACGTCGCATGGGGGGTATGCGGCATTCAACCGGAAGCGACATCTGCTGGAAACACTGCCGTCGGCACTGTTTACCGGACGGCTCGTCGGGCCCGGCGAAATGCCGGTGAACGTTTCCCGCGGCAGATTCACGCGGCGCATTCACGCGGACGCGCGTGGTGGGATATTGTGGTTGATCCGGAACATGTTCCCCGGGTCGTACTCGGTCTTGACGGCCACCAGCCGCTCGTACGCGGTGGGGTCGAACGCCGCCCGCACGGTCTCCTCGGTGGCGTCGTGCACGCCCAGAAAATTGAACAGGCCCGGGGCCAGCCATGGCCGCAGCCGCTCGTGCAGGCCCTCGTGGGCCGCCCGCAGCGCGTCCAGGTCGACGCCGTTGGCCAGCGACATCGAGGAGAGGCTGAACACCGCGTCCCGGCCGCCGACCGCGTTCGGCACCGCCGGTGGGCGAGCGTACGCCCCGCCCAGGTGGCGCAGCTCCACCGCGTACGGGGCGCCGGCGTCCGGACCGGCCGCCGCCAGCAGCGCCGCCACCGTGTCCGGCGCCAGAGCGCGCAGTGTGACGTTGCGGCCGTAGCTCGCCGCCGGTTCGGTGGGCTCGTGGTGGATCGATCCGACCCGCTCGTACGGCAGCACCCCGAGGGTGTCCATCAGCGGGGACGCGGCCGCCCGCAGCGGCGCCACCAGCCGCTCCCCCTGCTCGGGCGCGCCGCACCAGGCGATCCGCAGGTGCATCACGTACCGCCCGCGCAGCGGCGCGGGCGCGGCCTCGATGTCCGGCACCATGACCATCAGCACCGAGGAGGTCATCTCGTCGGGCACGGTCCGGGTCCACTCGGCGTACGCGTGCAGGGCGTCGGGTGCCGCCTCGGCGCCGAAGTACAGGCCGCCGCCGTAGAGCTGGGTGACCGGGAACAGGCCGATCTCGATCGCGGTGACCACGCCGAAGTTGCCCTTGCCGCCGCGCACCGCCCAGAACAGGTCCGGCTCGTGCGCCGCGGTGAGGTGCCGCAGCCGGCCGTCGGCGGTCACCAGGTCGACGGCCCGCACGTGGTCCGCGGCGAAGCCGTGCCGCCGGCCGAGCATGCCGATCCCGCCGCCGGTGGTGTAGCCGACCGCGCCGACCACCGGGCTGGAGCCGTTCAGCGGCGCGAGGCCGTGCGGGACCGTCACGGCCAGCACGTCGCGCCACCGCACCCCGGCCGCCAGCCGGGCCGTACGCGCGGTCGGGTCGACGCGCACCCCGGTCATGCGTCCCGTGTGGACCAGCACCGCGTCGTCGGCCGGCACCGCCGGACCATGCCCGGTCGCCTGCACGGCGACCGGCCGCTCCTCGGCGGCGGCGAGGAGCACCGCGGCGGCCACGTCGTCGGCGTCCACCGCCTCGATCACCCGGGCGGGCTTGTGCTCGATGACCCGGTTGTACCCGGAGCGGTGTGTGTCGTAGCCGGCGTCGCCGGGACGGTGGACCGCTCCTGAGAACCCATTCATGGCAGCCACCATAATCGGCGGCCGGAGGATTCGAGACTACTTAACCCGCATGGGAAACATACTCTGTCGAACCTCCTTCCGGCACGACAGAGAGGCAGCATACGGCAAATGGCGGGCATCCGTCCCGCAGATGTCCGGAAGGCGACGGGTGAATGTCACCCAGCCCGCACACCACTCCGGCGTACACCCTGCGTATCGGTCTTCGACCTGGGATTTCGTCCGCTTTCCAGGGCACTCCGGCGACCGGAACCCGCCGACGGGCCCGAAGAGAGCAACCTGCGCGAAGACTTCTCGGCGATCGGCCGACATGCTGAAGCGGGCCGACCGGGCCATCGGCGCGCCCGCGTCCATTCCGCAGCGCCTGAGCCCGCACCGGCCCGCCCTTTTCCGCACGTGCTCGGCGGCCGTGATTGGTGACTCATGACAACCAAGTCGCATCTGAATGCCCGCGACGCGCCCGACCTCGACGACGTCGCCGTCGTCCGCCGGCACCTGCTGGGCGCCCCCGGACCGGAGGCGCCGGTGATCCGACGCCAGGTCGGCGCCAGGATCGAGGCGGCCGACGGCTCCTCGTGGCTCGACGCGGCCTCGGCCGGCTTCGGTCCCGGCCACCCGACGGTGACCGAGCGGCTCGTCGCGCAGGCCGGGCGCACCGCCCTGTCCAGCCGGATCCTGGTCAGCCGGCCGCTGGCCGAGGCGGTGACCGCGCTGCACCGGCTCTGCCCGGACCCGCTGACCGTGTCGTATCTCTGCAACAGCGGCGCCGAGGCCCTGGACTCCGCGCTCAAGCTCGCCAAGGGCACCCATCCGCGCCGTCGCCTCGTCGTCGGCTTCGCCGGCGCCGACCACGGCACGCTCCTGCACGGCCTGTCGCTGACGCACGGCTTCGCGGTCCTGCCTGACCAGCCGCTGCGTCCGGTGGCCGTGCCCCGCGACCGCCCGGACGAGCTGGTCGCCCGCGTGCGCGACGACGTCGCGGCGGTGGTGGTGGCGCCGGCCGCCCCGGGCCGCCGGCTGGCCGACCTGACCGCCGGCTGGTGGCGCCGGCTCCGGGCGGCCTGCGACCGGAGCGGGGCGTTGCTGGTGCTCGACGAGCGGCTCACCGGGCCCGCCCGGCTCGGCGTCGGCCTCGCCGCCGACCGGCTGCCGGCCGCGCCGGACGCCCTGGTGCTCGGCGAGACGCTCGGCGCCGACGCGGTTCCAGTCGGGTGTGTGGTCACCGGTCGGGACACCTACGACCGGGTCTACGCCCGCCGCAACCCGAGCCTGCACGGGTCGACCTTCGGCGCCAGTCCACTCTCCGCCGCGGCCGTCGCGGCCGTGCTGGCCGTCTGCGACGACGAGCGACTGGCCGACGGGCAGCGGGCGGTGGAGAACCTCGCCCGGTCACGGCTGGCCCCGCTGGTCGGTACCGGCGCGGTGACCGACATGGGGGCCGACGGCGCCCTGGTCTGGCTGCGGCTCGCCACGCCCGCCGCCGCGCGGGCGCTGGCCGCGGAGCTGACCCGGGAGCGCGTGCTGGTGCGCCCGCCGGACGGGGACGTGGTCGCTGTACTGCCCCCGCTCACCGCCGCGCCCGAGGACGTGACCGAACTCCTCGACCGGGTCACCACCGCCGGTGGCCGGTTCGCCACGACCTGGCCCGACGCCGGGCAGGAGGTACGCGCATGACCTCGCTGGACGACCGGCAGCAGATCTTCTCCGCGCTGGGCCGGCACTGGAACCCCACCGCCGCGACCATGCTGGCCGCCGCGGGGCGGCCGGTAGAGAGCCACGCCAGCGGCAGCCGGGTGTACGCGGAGGACGGCACCGACGCCCTCGACTTCGCCGCGAGCTACGGCGTCTTCCTGGTCGGGCACGGCAACCCGCGGGTCGCTGCGGCGGTCACCGAGGCGCTGCGCCAGGCCCCGGCGGCACCGCCCGGCACGGTGCACCCGGCGACCGCCGCGTTGGTCCGCGCGCTGCGCGAGATCCTGCCGGCCGGGCTCGACCGCTTCGTGCTGGGCTGCTCGGGCGCGGAGATCGCCGAGACGGCACTGCGCGCGGTCCAGCTGGCCCGGCCCGACCGGCACCGGATCGTGGTGGCCGACGGCAGCTACCACGGCAAGACACTGGCGGCCCTCTCGCTGCTCGGCCAGGGCAATCACCGCACCCCGTTCGAACCGCTCGGCGACCGCCTCGTCGTCGTGCCGTACGGCGATGCCGCGGCGGTGCGCGCGGAGGTGGCGGCCGGTTCGGTGGCGGCGGTGTTCCTGGAGCCGGTGCTGGGCGGTGCGCACCTCACGGTCCCGCCACCGGGGTACGTCCGCGAGGTCGCCGAGGCCTGCGCGGCCACCGACACCCTCTTCGTGGCCGACGAGATCCAGACCGGGTTCGGCCGCACCGGCCGGATGTTCGCGGTCGAGCACGACGGCGTTCGGCCCGACGTCATGCTGCTCTCCAAGGCGCTCACCGGCGGATTCGTACCGATCGGCGTCTGCGCGCTCAGCGCCGCGGTGGCCGACGACGCCGCCGGGCACCCCCGCTGGCACCCGTCCCTGCTGACCTCGGGCACCGCGGTCACCGGCGTCGCGGTGGCCGCCGCGGCGGCCACCGTCGAGGAGGTACGCGCCCGCGATCTGCCGTACCGGGCAGCCGAGCTGGGCCCCCGCCTCACCGGCGGCCTGGCAGAGGCCGTACGCCGGCACCCGAAGCACCTGCGGGGGGCGCCGGGGATCGGGCTGATGGCCGGCCTGCGGACGGCCAACCCGGCGGTGGAGCTGATGGTGTCGATCGGCATGGGACAGCGGGGTGTGCACACCGGGCACTCGCTCAACGAGCAGATCGCCGAGCCGGTGCTGCGCATGTACCCGCCACTGACCTGCACCGCCGAGGAGATCGACCAGGCGCTCGCCGCGCTCGAGGAGACGCTGACCTGGCTCGACCGGCAACCCCGTGCGATGACCCGCGCGGCGACCGCGTTGCTGCGCCGGCAGTACCGGCTGCCCCCGCGGCTGCTCCTGCGGATGAACAGATCCCCGATCCGGATGGACTGGCAGGCGGCATGACGATCACCCGATCCGCCACCGCCCCGGCGGCGCCGGCGGCAGCGACCATCGACGCCGACCCGCTGCGGGTGCGCGTGACGAGCCCTCCGTCGCCGGAATGGGACGCGGCCAGCGCTTTCGTCCGCGCCGGTTACGCCGAGATCTACGGCGCCCTCATCGACCCGTCACCGGACTGCTTCGTGCTGGCCGCCCGGCACCGGCCCGACCGGCTCGAGGAGATCGTGGCCTGCGGCGGCATGACCTTCAACTCGCCCCGCGGCTTCTTCTCCGAGCGCTACCTGGACCACTCGTTGGAGGAGGCCCTCCAGCGGGTCGCCGGGGCACCGGTGTCCCGCGACGACGTGGTGGAGGTCGGCTCCTTCGTGGCGGTCGGCGGCAGCGGCGCGGAGCTGATCCGCCTGCTGCCGCTGCTCGCCTGGTGCCAGGGCATGCGCTATGCGCTCTGCACGGCGACCGGTGCGCTGGCCGCGGCGCTACCGCAGTTCGGGGTGCCGTTCCTGGCCCTGGGTCGGGCCCGGCCGACGTGGATGACCCCCAGCGAGCGGAGGCGCTGGGGCACCTACTACGACCACGCGCCGACCACCGGCCTGGTGCCGCTGGACCGGATCGGCGATCTGGTCCGTGCCTGCACCGGCCGGTACCGCTTCCTCAACCTCGACGTCGCCCTGCGCCGCACGCTGCCCCGGGAGGCGATGACCGATGCTCGTTGAGGAACGGCTGACCCGCCTGGCCGCCGACGGGCGCACCCTGGTGGAGGCGCTGGACCACGACGGACGGCCGACCGCCGTGCTGTCCTACCGGGACGCCGTCGGTGCCGCCCGCGTGCTGTCCGCTCTGCTCCGGCTGGCGCAGACCCGGCCGGTGGTCGGGGTACTCACCGGCAACACCGCCGAGTTCGTGGTCGCCGACCTCGCACTGCTGCTCTCCGGCGCGGTGGAGGTGCCCGTACCGCTGGCGTTCACCGCCGAGCAGGCGGGCAGTCTGCTGCAGGAGGCCACCATCTGCCTGGTCGACGAGGCGGGCCGGCGGCGGCTGGCGGAGTGGGGCGCCGGGCGGGTGCTTCCGGCGGGCTGCCGGGTGGTCCCGGTTGAGCTGGCCGACCTGGTTGCCGAGGCGTCCGTGGCGGCTCCGCCGTGGCCCGACTCCCCGTGGCGCGACGAGCAGGCGATCTGCAAGGTGGTGCACACCTCCGGCACCACCTCCCGTCCCAAGGGCGTCCGCATCCGGGGCGCCGGCCTGGACGCGCTGATCCGGTCGCTGGACCGGGTCATGCCGGCCGACGCGTACACCCGCTACCTGTCGCTGGTCCCGTTCAGCCTGCTGATCGAGCAGGTCGCGGCGATCTACCTGGTGATCTGTCACGGCGGCACGGTCATGCTGCTGCCCCCGGACGAGCCGCTCGTCGGCACCTCGTCGTTCGCGGCCGGCGCGGTGCTGCGCTACACCCCGACCGCCCGACCGACCGCGCTGGTGGCCACGCCCGCCCTGGCCGAGGAACTGGCCGACCGGGCGGACCTGGTCGCGGCACAGGGCCAACCCGTGGTCCGGGAGCTCTTCGGGCGGGACGAGGCGCCGCTGATCTGCTGCGGCGGCGCGCCGGTCGACGTCAGCACGCTGCACCGGCTGGACCGGCACGGCCTGACCGTCTACGAGGGCTACGGGCTGAGCGAGAACAGCTCGACCGTCTCCTGGAACGTCCCGGGCAACCGGCGGATCGGTACCGTCGGGCAGCCGCTGGACCACGTCGAGGTGCGCCTGGCCGACGACGGCGAACTGCTGGTGCGCAGCTCGTCGCTGTTCGCCGGCTACACCGGCACCGACCCGTCCGCGTGTCTGGTCGACGCGGACGGCTGGTTGCACACCGGCGATCTGGCCGAGATCGAGGAGACCGGCCACATCCGCATCGTCGGCCGCAAGAAGAACGTCATCGTCACCTCGGCGGGACGCAACATCGCTCCGGAGTGGGTGGAGGCGCAGTACGCGACGCTGCCGTTCGTCCGGGCCGGCGCGGTGGTGGGCGACGGGATGCAGACGCTGCACGGCCTCTTCCTCATCGCTGACGGGACTGACGAGACGGCCGCCCGACACGGCCTCGCCGCCCTCGGTGCGGAGCGGCTCTCCGCGGTGGAGCGGGTCTCCGCCGCCTGCCTGCTACCCGCCGACGACGACCTGTACGGCCGGTACTTCACCGTGACCGGCCGTCCCCGGCGGGACGAGATCAGGGCGGCCATCGCCGACGGACGGCTGCCCTGCCGGCCGCTGGACCCGCCGGCCGACCGGCCGCCGTCGACCCCCACCCCCTTTGAGACCACCCTCGGGAGATGACCGCAATGCTGACCACAACCTTCGCCATGAGCCGCTACGGCGCCGGCAACGGGCTGCTCTGCACCGCCCCGGCGACCGCCGCGCTCACCGACCTCGACCCGCTGGTGACCGTCCGGCTGCTGCGCGAGTCGGGCTTCATCGTGTTCCGCGGCTTCCGCGCCGACCTGGAGCTCTTCTCCGCCCTGGTGCACGCGGTCTCCGGCCGGATCACCCTGGACCCGGCCCGCGAGTTCCACGGCGGGGACGTGGCGCAGAAGGTGGACGCCGGCACGGACGCGATCGGCCTGCACATCGAGAACGGCAACAGCCCGTTCGCCCCCGACCTGACCTGGTTCTTCTGCGAGAAGGCGGCGGCGGAGGGTTCGGAGACAACGGTCTGCGACGGGTACCGGGTCTGGGACGAGTTCAGCGAGGAAACCCGGGCGCAGTTCACCGCACAGGACATCGCGTACAGCCGCCGGGTCGAGGAGGACCGTTGGAAGGCGTTCGTCCGCCACCAGCTCGGCGACGCCAAGCCGGCCGACGAGATCACCGTGGACGACATGCGGGGGCTGGCCACCGGGCCGGGGAAGACCCTGATCGAGCCGCTGGACGGCGGCGCGATCCGCTACGAGTTCCAGGTTCCGGCCGCACACGCGACCCTGTTCGGCTCCCGCCTCGCGTTCGCCAACAGCATCCTGGGCCCGTCCTACAACTACGAGAAGCCGCGGATCACGTTCGCCGACGGCACCGAGTTCGCCGCCGAGCTGATGCGCGAGACGGAGGAGCGCACGGCGGCCCTCACCGAGGACCTCGCCTGGCAGGATGGGGACGTGGCGCTCATCGACAACACCCGGGTGATGCACGGCCGCCGGCGGATCCTCGACCCGGCCCGCACCATCTACAACGCGCAGAGCTATCTGTCCGACGACCTCCGCGCGGCGGTATGACGCACGTCGTCCAGGAACGGATCACCGTCCGGGCGCCGGCCGCCGCGGTGTACGCGGCGGTCAGCGACGTCCGGCGGATGGGTGAATGGAGCCCGGAGTGCGTCGGCGCCACGCTCGACGACGACCCGGGCTCGTCGCTCACCGTGGGCAGCACCTTCCGCGGCCACAACCGGCTCGGCCGGTGGCGCTCCTGGACGACCCGGTGCACGGTGACCGACGCCGACCCCGGTCGCCGCTTCGGCTTCGACGTCCGGCTGGCCGGCGCGTTGGTCTCCAGTTGGCGGTTCGACCTGACCTCCGCCCCGGACGGCGCCGGGACGGAGGTCGTCCAGTCGTGGTGGGACCGTCGCGGACCGGCCCGACGCCGGGTCAGCGCCCTGACGTCGGGTGTCCGCGACCGGTCCCGACACAACCGCGACGGCATGCGGCGGACTCTGGCAGCGCTCCGGGCTACCGTCGAGTGCGCAGCACCGCCTCACCGTTGATCTGCCGCTGCACGAACTCGAACGCTCGGTCGCCGACCTTCCGGCCGATCTCCCACGAGGCCTTGATCGCGGGTAGGAAGTGCACCCCGCCCCAGTAGCGGCTCATCCCGCAGTCGTGCATCCAGTCGGTCCAGGTGTCCCAGCTCAGCACGAGGTCCTCGCGCGGAGTGAGGCCCGGCTCGATGATCGAGGAACCGGCCGGCCGCTCGAACCGGAAGTGCACCTGGTCGGTGCCGAGGAACCGGCGGGCCGCCTGCACCTCGGCGGCGCAGAGCGCGGTCGAGCCGGAGGGATACTCGGCGTGGTCGGCCACCAACAGGTAGCCGCGCCACTGCTCGGCGGGCAGGTCGGTCACCCTGCCCTTGCCGGGCCCGCCCCAGGCGGTCACCGTCCGGCCCCGGTACACGTGGTGGACCGCGCTGAACGGGCGTACCGCGTCGTGGATGGTCTTGTTGTGCCAGGCGGCGATGGCGGCGTCGAAGGTGGCGGTCTCCACCGCCGCGTGCAGGTGCACCCAGGCGTCCAGGTCCAGCCCGGCGTTCTGGATCGCCGCCCCGACGGCGAGTCCGAGGCTGGCGAACTTGTCGTCGAAGAACTCCGCCTTCATCTTCTGCTCGTCGGTGAGGCCGGCGGAGGTGGCCAGCATGTCGTCCACCTGCGCCTTGTAGGCCGCCCTGTTGCGGTGGTCGCTGGCGGTCGGTGCCGGCAGCCGGAACGCCGCCGGGTCGGGGTAGCTGTACGGGGTGACGTGCTTCAGCTGCGGGGTGACGAACTTCTGGATCTGGAAGATGCCGTTGCCCTTGGTGACGATGGCCGGCTGCCAGTGCGACGGGTCGACCAGTTCGTCCGCGGTGTTGCGGGGTCGGTAGCCGGTGTAGTCGTCGTACGGCTGGCGGTGGTAGATCCGGCCGTCGTGGTCGCCGAGCTGGTTCATGCCGTCGTGCTCGCGCCCGGTCACCACGCCGTGGCCGGCGAGGTTGCCGATGCCGACCGGGGTGCTCGGGTCGGTGCTGTCGTCGGCCGGGTCCAGGCCGACCGACTGGAGCATCTCCCGCCAGGTCTTGGCGAACTGCGGCATCAGGCTGTTGAACACCCGGAACGAGGCGTACAGGATGGCGATGTTCTTGTAGCGGTTGGTCGCCGCCTCCGCGCGGGGCCGGCGGGGCAGTTGGGAGTAGATGCCCACCGCCGTCGGGTGGTAGGGGGCGATCGCGTCGAACCAGCAGATCTCCAGCAGGTTCGCGAACCGGATGATCAGGGTCGCGTCACTCGGCGCGACGGTGGCGTAGACCGCCGGACCGGCGAATGGCCCGAGCACCGACTCGGCGGCGTTGCCCTTGTCGAAGTCGAACGGCGGCAGCTCGGTGGCGGTCTCGGACGGCGCGGCGGCCGAGGCGGCACTGGTCCCGCTGAGGGCCAGGCCGACGCCGGCACCGGCCGCGCCGAACAGCACCGCGCGGCGGGAGGTGGCGTGCTGGCGCAACCGGGCCAGCCAGTAGTCCTGCATGAGTCGTCCTTCACGGGGAGGGCGCCGGCGATCGGCCGGCGCGAGCGAATTTCTGGACCGGGCCGCCGCCGGCCGGCGTGGCACGCCGGGACGGGGCCGGACACGCGATACCGGCGTGGATGGAGGCGGCACCCGGCCGCGTGACCGGGGTGGCGGGCGAGATCCGACGAGAACGGTCGGATCGGTCCGAGACAGCCGGACCGACGTCGGGAGGCGAACGGGCCGTCCCCAGGCGCGGTTCTCATCCTGGGAGTGAGGACCATCACTGTCTTCTCCCAGATTGCTGCGGGGACGGCCTACCGCGAACCGTGTCCGAACGACCCGCCGCCAGTTGCCCGACCGGCCAGCGTTACCCGTCGGTCAGCGTTCCCGGCGGGCAGCGCAACCGGTTGGTTAGGGGCCGTCCGGCCCGGGCTAGGGGTTGTCCACTCTGGTCGGCTGCGTTTGGCTGAGGTCGACGCACGCGTCGGCGCATCGTCGCGGTGGACGGACCGGCGCACCGCCCGCCCCGGATGGGGCGGCCACACTCCGGGGAGGAATCGCATGACGGAACGGGTCGAGACGGTCGTGGAGGCGCTCTACGACGGCTTGAAGCGGATGGACGCGCCGGCGGTGGTCAGCCTGTTCCACCCCGACGCGGAAATCGTCACCCCGAAGTCGCTGCCGTGGTCGACCGGCCACTACAGCGGGCTGGACGGAGCGATGGCGTACTTCACCGGGGCCCTGGCCATGCTCGACGACAACCGGTTCGACGTCGAGGAGATCCGGGTCTCCGGCGACGACTGGGCCGCGGCCATCGGCTGGTGGTACGGCCACTTCCGCAGCGGCGGCGAGTTCACCGTGCGCTTCGTGCACTTCTGGACGCTGCGCGACGGCAAGGTGATCAAGGGCGAGGGCATCTCCGACACCGACGGCATCGTCCGGGCCAGCCGCGGCGAGACGGTGAGCTGACTTCTCGGCGCTGCTCGACATCCTCCCCCCGGGGCGCCCCGGACCGGGGCGCCGCAGCCCCGCCCGGGGCCCTGACCGGTTGACGAAGCGTGAAGGGTTGACGCGTCCAGGCCGGACCTCGCGACGGTGGCACTCATGCCGGCGACCTGCCCGAGCGCCCCCGCGAGACAGGCGTCGACGTCCGTGGCGTGGTAGACCCGTTCGCTCGCCTCGATCCCGGCGAGGAACATCGCGTACACCGCCGCCATCCGGAGCGCCGCCACCGGTCGCAGCAGTTCCACGGCCCGGTCCGGGTCGCACCCGGGCAGGCCGGCCCGCCACCGCGCACACCATTCCTCGACCACCGGCACCGACGAGGCGGCGTCGAGCCCTTCGACCAACCGCAGGACGTCGAAGGCCGGGTGCCCGACGAACGCGTCCCCCCAGTCGATGATCACCCTCCGTCCGGAGCCGGCGCGGACGTTGCCGGGGTGCAGGTCGCCGTGGACCAGCGTCTCCGGCAGTCCACATCCACGCACCTCCGCCAACCGCGCCTCCAGCCCCGCGAGCAGGTGGTCCACCGACGAGGTGTCGTAGGCGGCCAGCCAGTCGCGGATCCAGCCGGCCAGGGTGTGCCCGCGCAGGTCCGGCACGCCCGCCGCCACCAGTTCATCCACGTCGGGGACGGACCGCAGGTGCACCGCGTGGATGTCGGCGACCATGGGCAGCCGCTCGTCGGCGCCCGCCCCGTAGCGGTCCTCCCCCGGCACGTGGTCGAGCAGCATCCGACCGTCGCCGTCGTCGGCGAGCAGCGTCGAGGTCCGCCCCGGCACCGTCCGGCCGAGCCAGCGCAGCACCGCGGCCTCGTGCCGGAAGAAGACCGGCACCTGCTTCAGCCAGGCCGTCCCGGACGGGCCGTCGAGCCGCCAGATCGCCGACAGGTTCCAGGTGCGCTGCTGGGTGGCGGTCTCCACCGGCCGTGCGAGCCGTCGCAACTCCTCGGTGGCCCAGGCCAGGCTGCGCGCCGGGCCGCCGGGTTCGGCGTAGGGCGCGCGCAGCGGGTCCGGCGCCAGGTCGACGTGCGCCGCGACGAGCGGCGTGGCGGGTGGGTCACCGACCTGTCCGAGGTACGTCACCGGGCCGCCGACCGCTCGCGGCAGGTCTCCGGCGAGCAGGCGCAGGACGGTCACCTCGACGCCGTACCGCCGGCGGGCCTCCGCCACCACGTCGCCGACCTCCTGCCACCACGGCACGGGCACGTCGAACGGCGGCAGAGCGCCCAGCGGCGTGCCGACGGAGTCGACCAGCACGAGGGTCACGGTTCGGGACACGCCGGCACGCTACCGTCGGTCCTCGCTTGGAGCGAGCGCATATCGGACGGCAAAGCATTAACGCTCGCGGCCGACAGCGCGGTCCCGTGCCGGGAGACCCGGCGCGGGACCGTCCGTGGTTGTCGTTCGTGGTCAGCGCGGTGGTCGTTCCTGCGGGGTGTCGGTGCTCTCGACTCGCGCGATGAGCAGCTTCAGCCGCGTGATCTCCTCGGCGAGTGCGGCGCTGCCGGCGGGGGTCAGCGTGATCCAGGTACGGCCGCGCCGACCCTCGTAGCCCTTCTCGACCCCGATCAGGCCGGCCGTCTCCAGCACGCTCAGGTGCTTGGAGAGGTTGCCGGCGGTCAGGTCGAGCTGGGTGCGCAGGAAGCCGAACTCGACCCGGCGGGCCTCGTGCGCGATGGTGAGGATGCCGAGCCGGACCCGCTGGTGCACCACGTCGTCGATGTCGGTGACCGGGTGCGCGGGTGCGGTCTCGTCCGGCGCGGGGTTGCCGGCGGGGTCGGTCATCGGGATCGCCGCAGCCGCTGGGCGAGCGCGAAGCCGACGCTGCCCAGCAGCAGCAGGCCGCCGGTGACGACCAGCATGGGCGCCGACTGCCACCGGCCGCCCCAGTGGGCTCCCCAGCCGAAGGTGATCGGCACGAGCACCACCGTCAGGTACCCGAGGGCGAACACCAGCAGCGCGGGGTGCCGTTCCAGCCAGGCGAGCACCAGCAGGGCGAGCCCGATCCCGCCGGCCGGGGTGAGCAGTCGGAACAGGACCTGGACGGGGGTGGACGGGTCGACGAGCTGCGGGGCGGGGACGATCCACGCCCCGGCGCCGGCGGCGAGGGCGGCGAACAGCACGACCGTGAGCGCGACACCGGTGAGCACGTACGGTCGCACCCGGGCGTCCACTCCACGGGCCCGGGCCACGCGCAGGTATCCGCCGGCGATCACCACGTACGCCAGGAGCAGCGCCGCCAGCCAGTAGAGCTGCGGGACCGGTTCCCAGACCTTGCACACCTGAGCGCCGTCCACCGCGCGGCAGTCGCTGGTGACCGTGGGACCCCACCCGGAGGCGAGAATCGCGCCGAAGGTCACCACGGCCAGCACCAGCAGCGGGAGCCACGTCACCCGCTGGGTCAGCCGTACTCGGCGCGCGAGGTCGCGCATTTCAGCCAGGAGCCGGTGGGGATCGCCGTCGGCAGGAACCGCGTTGGAAGTCATGCCAACAGGTTTCCATAACAAACCTATTGGCGCTAGCCCCAACCGCATCCTGGGCCGCTCGGCGTAGCTAGGGCGTGATCACCGCCGCTCGGGAACGGTCGGCGGCGATCCGCACCGCCAGGCCGGCGAGGACGGTTCCCATGACGTACCGCTGGACGCGCTGCCAGGTCGGACGGCCGCGCAGGAAGGCCGCGACCGAGCCGGCACCGAGCACGATCAACGTGTTCACGGTCAGCGCCACGGCGATCTGCGTGATCCCGAGCAGGAGGCTCTGCGTGGCGACCGAGCCGCGCCCCGGCTCGACGAACTGCGGTAGCAGCGCCACGTACAGCACGGCGATCTTGGGGTTGAGCAGGTTCGTCACCAGGCCCATCGTGAACAGTCGCCGCGGACCGTCGGGCGGCAGCGGCTGCGGGTCGAAGGGTGACCGGCCCCCGGGACGCACGGTCCGCCAGGCCAGGAAGAGCAGGTACGCGGCGCCGGCGAGCTTCACCGCCGTGTACAGCGCCGGGACCAGCACGAACACCACCGCGATCCCCCCGACGGCGGCCAACAGGTAGACACCGAAGCCCGCGGCGACGCCGGCCAGCGAGATCAGACCGGCCCGGCGTCCCTGCGTGATGGACCGTGACACCAGGTACAGCATGTTCGGGCCGGGCGTGAGGACGAGTCCCAGTGCCACGAGGGCGATACCTACCAGAGCGCCGAGGCTGATCATGAACACGATGCTATGCCGGCGCCTGTCGGGCAGTGGTGGGGTCGGCCGAGCTGGCGGCGCGGGTGGGCCGAGGGGTCAGGACCCGGGGGCCGGAAGCCGTGATGGCGACGGTGTGTTCGGAGTGGGCGGTGCGGGAGCCGTCGGCGGAGCGGATCGTCCAGCCGTCGTCGTCAAACGTGATCTTGTCGGTGGAGCGGCAGAACCAGGGCTCGATGGCGATGGTGAGACCGGGAGCGAGCTTCATGCCGCGACGGGGGCGGCCGTCGTTGGCCACGTGCGGAGCCTCGTGCATGGTGCGGCCGATGCCGTGGCCGCCGAACTCGCCGTTGACGCGATAGCCGTAGGAGCGGGCGACGTCGCCGATCGCGGCGGAGACGTCGCCGAGGCGACCGCCGGGCTGGGCGGCGGCGATGCCGGCCTCCAGAGCGACCTCGGTGGCCTCGATCAGCTTCAGGTCGGCCGGGTCGGGGGTGCCGACGACGACGGAGAGCGCGGAGTCGGCGACCCAGCCGTCGATGCCGACGGCCATGTCGATGCTGAGCAGGTCACCGTCCCGCAACACGTAGTCGTGCGGCAGGCCGTGCAGCACCGCGTCGTTGACCGACAGGCACAGGACGTTGCGGAACGGGCCGCGGCCGAACGAGGGGGCGTAGTCCCAGTAGCAGGATTGGGCGCCGCGTTCGGCGATCCGGCGGCGGGCGTGGTGTTCGAGGTCCATCAGGTTGACGCCGACCGCGGCGACACCGCTCAACTCGGCGAGCAGTTCGCCGACGAACTGGCCGGCCACCGCCATCCGGCCGATCTCCTCGGCGGACTTGAGCTCGATCACGACAGCCTCCCTCTCCGTATGCGGTATTTTTATACCACGCTAGGTCGGGGATCTCCGGAGGGATATCCTGCGGGCATGGTTCGCCAACCACTCACCGCCGAACAGGTCGCCGCCGGCCAGCGCCTCGGAGTCGCCCTCCGGGCGGCGCGGGCCGGCCGCAGCCTCGTCGAGGTGGCCCTGGCAGCCGGCATCTCCCCCGAGACGCTGCGCAAGATCGAGGCGGGTCGCCTTCCCGCACCGGCGTTCGGCACCGTGGTCTGCCTCAGCCAGGCCCTCGACGTCCCCCTCGGCGAGCTGGCCGACGTCTGGCTGGCCGACATGCCCGTCCGCCAGGCGTCCTAGAGACCAGCCGCCCCGCAGCAACTCACCACGTGTCGCTGGCGCCGCCTCCACCGGACGCGCCGCCGCCACCGCGGTAGTCCGAGCCGCGCGCGAGGCGGGTCGGGCACGGCACCGCGACCCGGCGCAGGATGTCCCGGGCGGCCCGTCCGCCCGACTGCAACGCGCCCTCCATGTAGCCGAAGAAGCCCGGCGACGTCTGCTCACCGGCGAAGTAGAGGTGCCCGTGGTGCGGCTGGAGCTGCGCGGGGAAGATCCGGGCGGCCTGGCCGACGGTGGGGACGGCGTATCCGGTCATGATGTGCGGCACGGCCGGCCAGTTGACGAAGAGCGTCCCGGCGGGCTGTCCGTGCGGGAACATCGTGGCGACCTTGCCCGGGTAGTCGGCTTGGCGCTGCACGTACTGCCCGCCGGAGAAGACGGAGAGGGCGAACGGCCCCTGCGCCGGATCGGGCCGGGGCGGTGTGTGCCTCGGCCCCTGGTTGTCCGTGCCCTCCCACAGCGATCCCATCTCGTCCCACCGCGCTCCGGGGTACCGCTCCGGAACCGGCTGCTGCTCCCAGAACCGGGTCGGATAGCGGGTGATGAACTTGACCGCCGGCCCGTGGGTCAACGTCCGGCCACCAGCGGGGAACGGTGGGGTGACGGTCAGGCCGCTCCAGACCGTGGGCGGCGCGGTGAGCACGACGTGGTCGAACCGGGCGGCGCCGCTCGTCGCCTGCCCGCCCGGCCGGCGTTGCCGGAAGGTGACGGCGACCGGTGGCACGAGAGCCGGCTCGATGTGGACGGCGGTGACCGCCGTGTCGAGGCGGATCAACCCACGCCGGTGCAGGTCGGCGGCGAGGGCGGCGCCGAGCAGGTCGTTGCCGCCGACGCAGCGGTGCGTCTCGGTGGAGAGCCAGTACCCGCGCATGCCGGGCGTGTCGCTGCCCATCCGGGCGGCGCTGATCGAGCCGATCAACCCGAGGAAGCTCTGCTGCCCGGTCGGGGCGCAGTTGTCGTTGCCGAGAGTGAAGGCAAACCACTGCCGGGCGAGCGGGCCGGGGCGCCGGCCGCCCAGCGCCAGGGCGAGCCCCTGGTCGACCGAGAGCCGGTCCCAGGCGGGCGCGGACGGGTCCAACCACGGCTCGGTCTCGCTGACGGTGACGGCGAGCGCGCCGAGTCGGCGTTGCAGCTGGGCGACCTCGGTGTCCATCCGCTGCCGCTGGGCGGGGGTGAGGTCCCGGCCCTGGAACCGGAGCCGGGCGTCCGGATACTCGCTGATCTCCTCGAGTGGAAGGTGGAACCGGGCGGCCAGATCAAGCCAGAGAGGATGGTTCTCCCCGATCAGCTCCGCTCCCGCCTCCACGTAGTGGGGGCGGACGAACGTGCGGTCGGTGACCACCCGGCCGCCGATCCGGTTCGAGGCCTCGAAGACGGTGACCTGCACCCCGCACCGGTCGAGGTACCAGGCCGCCATCAGCCCGGCGAAGCCGGCTCCGACGACCGCCACCCGTACGCCCCGATCGGGCAGGCAGAGCCGTCCCCGGGCCTCCAGGAACCAGTCCGGTGTCAGCCCGCGCCGGCGGGCCTCCTCCTGCTTGGCCCGGGACCGTCGGCGGCGTTCGGCCTCGTCGAGGTAGTCGTCGTCGCCGAGAGGGACGTGGGCGGAGCGCACCATGGCGTGCCGCTCAGACGAAGCTGGGCAGGGTGCCGTCCGGCTGGAGCCAGACGAGGGTGGTCGGCAGGGTGAACTCCCAGGGCTCGCCCTCCGGCACGGCGCCACCCAGGTCGTCGGTCTGGTTGCGGAACTCCTCCGCGAGCGAGACGTAGAGGTCGGAGTCGAGGGTGGGCGGGTCACCGCCGCCCCACACCTTGTCGGCGAGGTCGGCGGCCCGGGACTGCAACAGGTAGAGCACCGCGTCGACGTACGCGATGGGCACCGGCACCACGACGCGGCAGGAACCGGCGGTGAGGAACCGCTGGAACAGCGGGTCCGGGTCCGCGACACCGGTGAGCTGCACCCACTTCCGCTTGCTGCCCCAGAAGTACGGGTAGAACAGGTAGGTCATCTGCTCCCACTCGAAGGCCTGCTCGAAGAACTGCACGACCGGTCCCTCGCGCAGGGCCTCGAGCACGTCGACCTCGGGATGGTGGGTCGGGGCGTCGGGCGGGTCGGTGACGGCCCCGAACTGCCCGAAGTGCTGGCCGGTCATCATGGTGATGCAGAGCTTCTTCAGCTCGGTCTGCTCGATCTGCCGGTTGAGCGCCGGGTTCTGACCCACCACGGCCGCGTCCCGCGCCGCCTGGTTCGCCGTGGCCAGCTTCTGGTCGTACGCCGTCTGGAGCGCCTGGTACGCGGCCTGGATCTTGTCGTACGTCTGGTGCTGCCACTTGGCGTACGCGGCGTCGTCCCGACGGCACACACCCTGGACGTTCAGCGCGAACGCCCGCACGTCGTACGCGGCCACGCCGACCGCAACGGACCCGGTGGCCGTGCCGGGCAGCGTGCCGCCGCCACCGCCGACGGGCGCCGCCGGCCGGGTGACGAGTCGGGCGTGGCCCCCGCTCCCGTCGTTGACGACGGTGTAGATCCGCCCGCCCACCTGCACCGTGAGCTTCGGGTAGTTCGTCCAGAGCACCGAGACGGCGATCTCGTGCGACTCCAGCGTGTAGCCCTCGGGCACCACGAAGTCCTTGCTCGTCATGGCGATCGACTTGCCCTCGTCGAGGCCGTCCTTCATCAGCGAGGTGCTGATGTAAGTCGTCGCCGGGGGCGGGGGCGTCAGGCCGGTGGCGCCGTACCGGGCCGCGTACCGCTGGTAGTTGCCCTCGCTCAGGTCGTCGGCGGCCAAACGGCTCCAGTAGCGCCGGGGCAGGAAGGGGGTCAGGTCGTTGAGGAACGGCACCGGCGGCTGCGCGTCCACCTCAACGCGACTGCCGGAGCGCGCCGCCCGGTAGAAGGCGGCGGGCTCGGGAACGACGAACTCGAGCAGCAGGCGGGAGCCGTAGTTGTGCACCTGGGCCCGGTACCGCTTGTCCACCCAGCGGTAGACCCCGACGACGTGCTCGGCACCGCCGGTGTTGTCGACGCCGTGGGTGCTCGTCTCCTCCGTCTCGTCCGTCGTGGTGGCCGTCCGCGACGTGAGCGTCTTGACCTGGACCTTCGAGACCGACCGCTCGATCACCTCCCGCGCGAAGGTGCTCGACGCCTTCTGGCTCTCCTCCTTGGAGGTGGAGTACGCGAAGTCGCCGGAGGCGGTGGCGACGACCGGCCCGTACGAGGCGGTCACCTGCAGCCCCGCGCGGACGCTCATGTCCTCCTTGATGGTGTTGCCGGCTTCCCGCTTCAACTCGTACCGGTCGGTCGACTGGGTGTCCCGCTCGGACACCCGCGTCTCCTCCTCCGAGGAGACCAGCGTGACCTGGGTGCGGTGCAGCGTCCGGTGCACCCGCGACTTCGACTCCCGGGCCAGCACGTTCTCGATGTACGCCACCTCGCCCGGCTGGTACGCCAGCAGCGTCTGCTTGACCACCTTGAGGTCGCCGATGCCCAGCGGACGGATGCGCCCGTGCACGTCTACGTCGGCGGCGGTGCCCGGGTCGACCGCGGCCGGCGTGGGAGCCGGCGGTGTCGGCAGCGGGAACGGAAAGATCAGCTCTCCCGACTCGACGAGGTCGGCCAGCGCGTCCTGGAACGCCGGGTCCCCGGCCCGGCTGAGCGTGCGCTCCCCCAGCCCCGCCAGGTGTCGGTCGAGCTTGTGGCGCGCCTCCACGACCGGCGTGTCCGTGCCGACCTTCACCCGGTCGAGGAAGGTCGCGACCCGGGGCGCCAGGTCGGCACCGAGGACCTCCCCGGCCGACACGGTGGTGCTCATCGACAGGTTCTGCCGGGACAGCGCCCCGAATGTGGTAACCGGACCGCTGACCGTACGCGGGTCGGCCGCCGTCGCCCCGCCGAGCCGGTCGAGCAGGTCGCGGGTCATCCGTACCTCGTCGACGATCCGACGCGCCGCCTCGGTGGCGGACCGGTCGGCCCCGCTCGGCGGGGTCTCCGGAGTCGCCGTCCCGGCGACCCGGCCGCTGGCCCTCGACGGACGCAGCATCTCGTCGACCTCCGGCGCGATCGCCGGGGTGGCGCCGAGCGCCCGCAACGCCAGCGACCGGCTGGGGTTGGGCGTCTCCGCCAGGAGGCGCAGGAAGTGCAGCGCGCGCAACGCCGCGGTCGGTCCGTCCAGCCGGACGCCGGCCTCCGGGCCGGTGGCGTGTGCGACGTAGAGGGCGTCCCAGAGCTGGTCGGACGCCCGCCGGTCGTTCGGGTCGACGTCGGCGAGGCCGGCGTCGCCGACGAGCTGCGCCGCCGGCGGCACCGGCTCACCCGGCCGGAGCGACGCGTACGCCTGGACCAGGCGACGGCGACCGTCGACGAGCCCGGCGAACGGCGTCAGATCGAGCTGGGCCCACCCCCGCACCGCCAGGTCCCGGGACGAGTACTGCCGGGCGAAGGCGACGAGCTTCTTGCGGCCGGCGGCGTCGGCCGCCCGTGGGTCGCGGATCACCACGACCCGACCCTCCTGCTCGGTCGCGAGCTGAACCGGGCGTACGGCGACGAACTTGAAGACCTCGGACGGCGTGATGGCCATGCCTCATGGTGAGCCCGCGTCGACGGGCGCGGCACAGCTCTGTCGGTAGCCCGTCAGGGCTGTGTCGAAAATATTCGCGATCGTGCGAGACCTCAGTCCTCTGGCGAACCGACAGCCTCGACGATCGAGACGGGGGTACCGAGTTCGACAGTGCGGGAGACGGTGCAGAGCCGTTCGTGGGACTGCTGGAGCGACCGGGGCACTGCCTCCCGCGCCCGATCACCGTCCGCGCCCGCGGGGAACGTGACGGCGAACTCGACCCTCAGGTTCTGCATCCGGTTTCCGCCGGTCTCGTCGCGGATCTTGTCGCCGGTGACGTCGACGGTGAACCGGGTCGGCTCGGCGCGGCGGCTGGTGATGTGGTCCACGTCGATCGCCGTGCAGCCGCCGAGGGCCGCCAGGAGCAGTTCCACCGGCGTGAAGCTGGCGTCCCCGCCCGCGCCCATCGACATCGATCCGCCGCGCGCGTTCCGCACGACGTACTGCCCCACGCTGGTGCGCTCGATCTCGACCGAGCGGAAGGTGTCGTCACTCATGACAGGAAGCTACCCAGGGCCGCTGACCCGTCGCCGCACGGGTCCGCCGGCGCGCTTTCACGATGTGGCCGAGGCGGACTCGTCGTACGCCCGGCGGGCCGCCTCGATGGCGCCGAGGTGATGGTCGGCCCAGTCGAGGAGGGCGTCGATCGGCTGCCGGAAAGTCTTGCCCAGCGGTGTGATGCGGTACTCGACGGCGACCGGCCGCGACGAGATGACGCGACGCTCGACGATGCCGTTGCGTTCGAGTCGGCGCAGGGTCGCGCTCAGCGACTTCTGGGAGACGGCCGGGATCGCCTGACGCAGCTCGTTGAACCGCGAAGGTCGTTCGCAGAGCCGGTTCAGCACCGCCAGGGACCACTTGTCCAGGACCTGGTCCAGGAGTTCACGGTGCGGCCGGGTGACCTCGAGACGTTCCGCCGGGCTGGGGTCGGTATCTGCCATGACACCTAGTCTCGTTGAAGTTTCCTCAACCCACCAGGTATCAATGGGATACCAGCGATTGATTCGAGGAAGGACGTTCGATGGGTGTTCAGCTCCATTCCCCGCAGGGCATGATGCAGCCCGTCCCCTATCACCACGTCGCGGTCGCGTCCGGGTCACGCCACGTTCACGTGGCCGGTCAGGTCAGCCGCGACGAGGCGGGGCAGCCGGTCGCGCCCGGCGACCTCCGGGGCCAGGTCAGCCAGGCGCTCCGCAACACCGCGCGCGGGCTGGCCGGGGCCGGCGCGGGCTTCCGGGACGTCGTCCGCCTCACCTTCTACGTCACGAACTGGTCGCCGGACAGGATCGGCGACTTCATGGCCGGCGTCGACGACGTCGCACAGGAGATCGGTCTCCCGCAGCCCATGCCCCCGGCCTCACTCATCGGCGTCGCCTACCTGTTCGAGCCCGATGTCCTCGTCGAGGTCGAAGCGACGGCGGTCACGGACTGACGTCGCCGAGGCGGTTCGGGCCGGCACCGGATGACGAGTCGTGCCGGTCCGAGCAGGCCGATCCGAGATTCTCGGCGAGGAGGCGTTGCAGCAGACTGCGTCACCGAACAGGCTGAGCTACGCCATTTCAACGGGAGATGGGCTGTGACGATCTACGACATACGCCGCTTGGCCGCTGGCGAGTGGCGGCAGTTGAGGGCCATCCGGCTGGAGGCACTCCAGGACTCACCGACCGCGTTCAGCACGCCACTCGCCGAGGCGACCGCCTTCAACGACGCCGTCTGGCAGAAGGAGGCGGCCCGCGAAGCCCACTCCGCGTCCTCAGCGACGCTCGTCGCCATCGGCGAGGCAGGCGACTGGGTCGGGACGGCTGCCGTCGCGCCGCTTGCCGACGTCCCCGACCACGCCCACGTCCACGCGGTCTACGGCACCCCGGCGCACCGCGGCGCGTCTGGACCCGCCGCTGCTCTGATGGCGGCGGCGATCCGCTTCGCCAGCGACCACACCGACGCGGCGTGGCTGACCCTGGGCGTCCACGAGGACAACCACCGGGCCCGGGCGTTCTACCGCAAGCTCGGGTTCGTCGAAACCGACAAGGCCATACCCTACGTTCTGAACCCGTCCCAGACTGTGCACATCCTGGGCTACCAGGACTTCCGCGGCGCGCGACGTTGACCGAGTCCCTCACCTGAAGCCCTTCCCACGCTGGGTTCGGCGCAGAGATCGATGGCAAGTCCGGTGCGGCTTCACACGAGCCGTTTCATCCCCGCCGATGCCGCCCTCCGGCGTCAGACGTGGGGCAGGCGTCGGGCGCTGAGGATCGGCTGATCCCCAGCGCCCTGCCCGACATCTGTTCGGCGATCCGGGACGGCTACTCGCAGCCCAGGGCCTCTTCGTACTGGGCCGGCGGCTTTCCGGCGGCCACCTTGTCGGCGGTCTCCCAGAACACCTCCGGCCAGTCACCCTCGTCGTTCATCTGGTGCAGCACGGTCCACTTGTGGCTGCTGCGCAACGCGTCAGCGGCCCGTCGGAGGGCGGCGTCGTCGCCAGCCTTCTTCGCGCGCAGCCATTCGGCGATCCACCCGCAGCCGACCCGGCTGGTCACCTTGGCGCCGAACTGATAGGCGTCGTTGGTGCCGACGTCGCCCAGTGTGCTGGTGTCGAAGCCGGGAGGGAGCGGCACGTCGGCGAGCACCTTGGCCGCCTGCGCGTCCACCCGCTCCGGCGTGACGATCTCCGTCGGCAGCGCCGCCAGCCACGTACGAGCGTCGACGCGCACCACGTCGGCGAGAACCCGATCGAACTCGCTGCGCGTCCAGGCGCCCCCGGTACGCAGTTCGACGAAGGAACCGTCGCGGGGCCGGAGCATGACCGCGAAGTCGCTGGCGCTGTACCGGAACAGGTCCGCCGGCCAGCCGTCGACCTTCACCGGTTCGGGCTTGCTGACGTGGAGCCGATCCTCGTGGTAGCCGTCGTACTGGCCGGCCGGGTACCAGTTCATCTCCACCTGCCGTTCGCCGTCGCTGAACGCGATGGTGCCCGTTTTCTCGCCGAAACCGTAGACCGTGGTCGCCTTCCAGCCGGGCTGGTCGATCAGCAGTCGCGGGTTCTCCTCGGCCGCCTTGAGCACCATCGCCGAATGCGCCGCCGGGTCCGTCGCTTCGGAGGTGATCGCCGGGGTCGTCGGTCGCCCTTCCGGCTGGTCGGACTTCATGATCGAGACGGTCAGGACACCGGCGAGAAGGGTGGCCGCGACGCTTGCGCCGGCGAGGCCGCTCATCACGCCGCGGCGCGCCCGGAAGCGCTTGCCCGGCGGTTCGGCGACGGGGTCGAGGGTCGGCACGGACATGATCTCCTCCACGAGGTTCTGCGCGGCCCCGTCGAGGTGCTTGATGACACCGGGTCGGTACGGGTCGGCGTCTCGGACCATCCGGTCGAGGTGCTCGTCGGTCATCTGCCCTCCTCTGAGGTGCGTACGGCCATGACGTCGAGTACATGTCCGGGCGGGCCGAGGTCGTCACCGACGAGTTCTCGCAACCGGGCCCGGGCACGCGACAGCCGGGTACGGACCGCAGCCGGGTTCACCTGAAGGACCGCAGCGGCCTCGCGCGGCTCCAGGCCCTCCCAGAAGGTCAACATCAACACCTCCCGGTCCAACTCACCCAGCCGGGCCAGCGCGGCCTGGACCGTGAGCCGTTCGGGCACCTCGCTGCCCGGGTCGACGGCGACGGCGACCTTGAGCCGTTGCCGCAACCGTTCACCCAGCCGTTCCCGGCGGACGCCGCCGCGGTGGTGGTTGGCCAGCACCCGCCGGGCCACGCCGTACAGCCACAGCCGGGCCTCGCCCTCGGGCGGCATGTCACGGCTGCGCCGCCAAGCGACGAGGAAGGTCTCGGCGACCACGTCGGCCGCGTCCTCGGGCTGCCCGACGCGCCGCATGGCGTACGCCAGCAGCGGCTCGAAGTTGGCCGCGTAGACGCGTCGGAAGCGGTCCTCGTGCTCAGCCCCGGAACTCACGTCTACTCCATGTCCGGTCAAGTGCCCATCGTGACAAGCCCGATCCAGAATTCGCGGAGCTCGTCGGACCGGCCTCGACCACCAGCGTCTTGGCCGCAACCCGAGCTCGGCCGACTGCTGGCATCCACTGGTCCAGGCCACCCATGCCCGCGGTGCCGGTGACGATCCTGACCACCATGACGCGGTCCGAGAATGCCACGAGCGACGCGAACGGTACGCCTGACGCCACCGCCTGTCCTGCTTCACCGCCGGCCGTCCATCGGGCCGAGGTCAGATGCCCACCTCTGATGCCGCCGCGCGTCAGGCGCACGGATCTAGCCGCGATCCGCGCGCATGCAGCGTGACGGCTGGAGCTGCCGCTCGCCATCCGGAACTGCCGAAAGTAGGGGCCTGCTCCACGTAAGCCATTTCCGTCGTCCGCCGTAGGTCCGGCGGCCAACACGGCAGGCCCAAGCGGCGACATCCATCTGGACTTTGTCCAGACGATGACGCGCTGTCCGCTCGTGCCGCCGTCCGCCAGTCGTCAGCGCTACGCGTGTCATGCAAGCGCCGGCGAACCGGACAGGGGCTGTCAGTCGCTGTCCGAGAGGCGGTAGCGGAGGTGTACGACGCCGTTCCGGAATCGGCGCTCATCGAGGAGCTCGAGCTCTGCGCGTATGCCGGTCGGCAGCCCTGGCTTGCCCCCGCCGACGACAATGGGCAGGACGAACAGCTGGCACTCGTCGACCAGACCGGCCTTGAAAGCCTGCGTCGCGAGGTTGGCACCTCCTACGGTGAGATCGCTGCCGGCCGTGGCCTTCAGTTCGTGTACTGCGGCGGGGTCGAAACGGCGTTCGAGTCGGGTGTCGGCAGTTGACACCGCGGCGAGGGTCGTGGAGTACACGACTTTGCTCGCCGCCTGCCAGGCGCTCGCGAAGCCGGCCATGAGGTCGGACTGCGCGGCCAGAGCGGCGTCGGTCTCCCAGACGGCCATCGCCTCGTACAGGCGCCGCCCGTAGAGAAACGTGCCCACAGACCGCAGGAGGTCGGTGTGGAGCGCGAACACCTCGTCGTCGGGTGGGAACCAGTCGAACGCCCCGCGTTCGTCCTCGATGTAGCCGTCAAGCGACACGTTCGTCACGTAGATGAGCTTGCCCATGCCGTTACCTCTCGATGGTCGATCGAACTAGATCAAGTATCGGGCCGTCTCACGACTCCCTTGTCCTGGGAGACCAAAGCCGACTGCCCTCACCTGTTCTACGAACGACCTGCGGCAGATCCGACACCGTGCCGGAAACGTCCTCAGACTCCCGGCACCCGGCACCCATGCTCGTGAAGCACCCATGCTCGTCGAGATCATTGTCTCCGTACCGGCCGCGCCCTCATCCGCCGATCGTGCGCGCCGACAACCAGCGAGTTGTCTGGGCCTGGTGCGGGCCAGTACGGATGCGGTGGCGAGACGTCGGCCGAGCCGGCGGGCTGTCGGCCGTCGACGCTGCAGGTTGGGCGACCGGGGACCAGCTCGGGCCGTGGCCGACGCACGGTCAGCCCAAGGAGTGAGAGCAGACCAAGGTTGCTCCGCCGTAGCCGTTCGCGCTACGGACAGTTGTCGTGACGCGAACGAGCGCGGTCCGGGATAGCCTTGACGTTATATGGCTACCTATCGCAGCGCCTCAGTGCTTCTCTCCTCGGACGGCACCAGGACCCCTGGCACCGCCGCGCTCTTCGCCGAGCCCGCCCGCAACGGTGGGATCCCGCCGTGGGCAGGCGACTTCCGACCCGCCAACAGCGCCGGCAATGGCCCCAAGAACGCGGTCGGGAAGACCTTCACCTTGGAGCTGCCCGACGGCAGCACCGGCACGGTCGTGGTCCAGAGCCTCAAGCGCGGGAAGGGAGGCGTCGTGCTGGCGTTGATGGGCGAGAACGCACCTCCCTTCTGATCAGAAAACTGCTCGCTGCCACACAAACCGGCTGAAGACGGCCGCTGCGCGACCCTGCCGATGCAATGCGTTCGGTTAGCTGCCGGACGCATTGCCTCACCCGTGGCTGGGCGTCAACAACGTCAGGTGTACCGATCTGCCGCTCAGAACGCTCGACCCGCTCGCTGCCGTCAACGCTTGCGGCCACCGGCAGTCCGGGCACCAGCCGGGAGAACCAGTCGACCAGCCGGTCCGCCGCCTCCTGGGCGTCCGTCGTGCTCGGACAGCGGGCGAGCAGCTCGCGGTCACCCTTGCGCTCGATTCGCTCGACGACAGTGATCAGCGGCGCAGGCTCCACCACGTGCAGACGGTCCGGCCAGGCGATGACCTCCTTGACCGCGCCCTCGCCGTCGAACGCAGCATCAACGTCGACATTCCTCGTGAAATGATCTGCGTATGCTGACCCGCCGCGATCTCAACCGTGCCCTGCTGGCGCGGCAGCTGCTGCTGGAGCGTTCGCCGCTGGGCCCGCTGGCGGCGATCGAGCATCTCATCGGCCTGCCCGCCCAGGCGCCGAACCCGCCCTACCTCGGGCTGTGGACGCGGCTGCGGCGGTTTCAGATCGAGGACCTGTCGGCACTGCTCACCTCCCGCGTGGCTGTCCGCACCGGGCTGATGCGGGCTACGCCGCACCTGGTCAGCGCCGGCGACGCCACGGACCTCCGGCCACTCCTGCAGGCTGTGCAGGACCGCCACCTGGGCCCATCGGGGCGCGAGCGGCTGCGCGGAGCCGATCCCGGCCCGGTTGCCGCCGCGGGACGCGCCCTCGTCGAGGAGCGGCCGCGCACCCTCAAGGAGCTCGGCGCGGAGCTCAACGCACGCTGGCCCGACGCCGAGCCCGCTGCGCTCGGCGCGGCGGTGCGCGCGGCCGTGCCGCTGGTGCAGGTGCCGCCGCACGGGCTGTGGGGCGCGGTCGGGCAGCCCGCGTACACCAGCGCCGAGCACTGGCTGGGCGTCGGCGGCGGCCCGGGGACGACGCTGGACGACCTGGTGCTGAGGTATCTGGCGGCGTTCGGCCCCGCGACGGTGCAGGACGTGCAGGCCTGGTCGGGGCTCAGCGGGCTGCGCGAGGTGACCGACCGGCTCGGCGACCGGCTGATCGCCTACCGCGATGAGGACGGCGCCGACCTGCTCGACCTGCCCGACGCCCCGCTGCCGCACCCGGACACCCCGGCACCGGTGCGTTACGTCGCCGACTTCGACGCGATCGTGGTCTCCCACGACGACACCAGACGGATCATGGACGACCGGGACCGCCGCGACGTGTTCGGCGTGCCCGGCGTCATCCCCGGGACGGTGTTGGTCGACGGGTTCGTCCGGGCCACCTGGAAGATCACCCGGCGGAAGGGCGCGGCGACGCTGGTCGTGCGGCCGCTGTTCCAGATCCCTACCCGCGACGTGCACGACCTGACCGAGGAGGGCGAGCGGCTGCTCGCGTTCGCCGCGCCCGACGCCGTACACCACGACGTGCGGTTCAACTCCCGCCGGTGAGCCGTGCCCGGGACAGGCGCAGGAGCGGCAGCGGCCGGTGCGTCCGACGGACGACGGTCCTCGGCGTGATCAACGAGTATCAGCGAGCAGCCTGACCCTGAACACCATGATCCCGAGGCGTTCGAAAACGCCCACCTGGTCACCGTGGCCGGATTCCTGGTGGCGTTGGGCCTGTCGCAGGCCGGCGGATGGTTCCGGGGCCACCCCGGACCCCCGTTTCCGGTGACAAGACGCGTCGGTCCTACCCGCATACGGTGAGCCTGATTGGCCCCGCATTCCTCCTCATTTCGAGGTGGCCCAGGCCCGGTAGGCACCGTCGTGAAAGGAAGACAAGGTGGCTGAAAGCATCACCGGAACGGCAACCCAAGGGTTGACGGCCGAACAGGTCAAGTCCTTCCAGGAGAACGGTTTCCTCGGACCGTTCGACCTCTATTCCGAGGAGGAGGCTCCGCTCCTCTGGAGCCAGGCCATGATCGAGATGGTCACGTCCCGCAACAAGCCGCACGACTCGAACATCATCAATTACGACCGCCACCTGGACTGCGACACCCTGTCGCGGCACATCGCCCACCCGACGGTCGTGCACAAGCTGCGCAGCCTGATGGGCGACGACATCATCTGCTGGAAGACGAACATCTTCGAGAAGCAGCCGGGTGAGAACGGAACCGGATGGCACCAGGTCGAGGCCTTCACCGTCTTCGAGTCCGAGACGGTCGCCTACCCCTCGCTGCGCTACACCGAGGAGAGCACCGCTGCCACGCAGGAGCTGACCGTGTGGACGGCGTTCTCCGAGGCCGACGAGGAGCACGGCTGCCTGCGCTTCATCCCGGGCAGCCACAAGAAGTGGTACTACGACGAGACCAAGCCGATGTCGCGGAACGTGGAGAGCAAGTCCCACGACTTCTTCGGCTACGACTACTCGGAGCTCAAGCTCGACCAGGACTGGGACCCGGACGCCGGCGAGGTCGTCAACATGCCGATGAAGCCGGGGCAGTTCGTCATCTTCCTGGCCAAGTGCATCCACGGTTCGCTGCCCAACGTCAGCGACACCAAGCGGCTCGGGCTCGCCACCCGGTACGTCTCGCCGTCCGTGCGGGTCTACGAGCACATCGACGGCCTCAGCGGGTTCGGTGACGCGATCAGCCTCGACTACCACGGCAGCGTCCTGGTCTCCGGCGAGGACCGGTGGGGCCACAACCGCATCCACACCAACAACCTCAACGGCTTCCCGTTCCCGAAGGTCGGCTGATGGCCACCGACGACTACCGGCGCAAGTTCGCCGACTTCCTCGCCAAGCAGCCGATGACCAGCGACATCACGTACGAGCAGGTGGCCCGAGCGAAGACGCGCGACGAACTGGGGATCACCTCGCTCAACATGGTGCTGGTGCTCGTGAACTACATCGACGAGTACACCGGCAACACCGTCACGATGCGCCCGGAATGGGTCCTCCGGCTGGGCGACATCGACGGCATCCTCTCCGTGCTCCGCGAGATCGATGCGAGCGCGGTGGTGCCGACCCGAGCCTGACGTCCGCGGGGCCGAGCCCGGCGCCGGCATTCCCCCATCCGATCGGCCGATCGAAGGAACCATGATCTTGGATCTCGAAAATGTCGGCATCGGCTCGTTCGCGTGCGCCTTCGGCGACCTGGAGAACAAGCCGGAGAACATTCCCGATTTCGATTCCCTCTGGGAGACCGCGTCGTTCGGGACGGACTTCGCCGAAATGGGCTGTACCACCTATCGGAAAATGTCTGGGCCGGTGCAGGAGTACGTCGTGGACGCCGTGCGCCGGACCCTACGGGGTGCCGGCGCCGGTGCCACGGACATCGACCATCTCGTCATCGCGACCAGCGACCCGGCCCTGGCCCTGTTGCCTCCCGACTTCGCCGAGCAGGTGCTGATCGCCCTGGGACTCGACGACTGCGTCCCGCACCTCGTGTCCTACCAACGGTGCTGCAGCTCGCTGACCGCGCTGCGGCACAGCCGGGACCTGTTCGCCGACCCGGACGTGACACACGTGGTCATGGTCGCCCTGGACTTCGTGCCGGACGACCGTGACCGGGTCCGCCCGTACGCCCTGTTCGGCGACGCCGCGGTCAGCTGCCTGCTGACCCGGCACGATCCCGGGCTGGTGCGGCTCTCCTCGTCCGCCGTCAAGGTGGACCCGGACGGGCTGCGCGGACGCGACACGTTCGTCTCCCGCAAGGCGGTCGCCGACCGTACGCTGTCCGCGGCCCTGCGCGCCGGAGGGCGGCAGCTGCCGCAGGTGACCAAGGTGTTCGCGGCCAACCTGTACAAGCCGTTGACCCTGTTCAACGCGAGCTCGGTCGGCCTGCCGCCGGACCGGCTGCACTTCGCGGACACGCTCTCCGCGTACGGGCACTGCGGCAACGCCGACTGGATGATCAACCTGGTCGACTATCACGAGCGGGTCGGCATCCGCGGCGGGCAGACGTACCTCGCGCAGTCGCTGGCGCCGGGCTTCTACGCCTGCGTGCTCCTGGAAGGGACCGCGCCATGAACGGGCTGCTGTCCAAGACCGACTGCATCGGGCCGATCCTCGTGCCCGTCGGCGTGATGGGCACCCTGCACTCGCTCGCCGCGGCCGCTGGCGTCGATGCCTTCGTCGCCCTGTCCATCGGCGCGGGCGTGCTGGCCGAGCGGTTGCCGCGCCCGGGCACGGACTGCCGCGTCCGGGTCACCCGGCGGGACCTTGAGACGATCCTGCCGCGGTCCGGCGCGCCGGACCTGAGCATCAGCTTCCGCGACGCGCTGCGGCAGGCCGCGAAGTCCGAGGCCGTCGCCACCACGGAGGCCGACGACGACGCCCCGGTCGCCGTGACGATCCTGATCACCCGGGCCGGACGGCACCTGTACGTCGAGACCATGACCGACTCGTCGGACGTCCCCTCCACGGAGGCCTGGGCACACTCGTTCCTGCAGTTGCTCGCCGGCCTGACCAGCGACCCGGACGCACCGATGATCAGCCACCCGCTGGTCGGCCCGGAGGAACGCGAGCGGATCCGGCACGGCCTCAACCCGCACCACGACCCGGAGATCCGCTACCGCACGATGGCGGAGCCGTTCGAGGAGCAGGCCCAGCGCACCCCGGACGCGGTCGCCCTGCAGGAGGAGGACGGTCACACCGTCACCTACCGGGAGCTCAACGAGCGCGCCAACCGGCTGGCCCACCACCTGCGCGGGCTCGGTGCCGGGCCCGGCACCCGGGTCGGTGTCTGCCTGCAGCGCGGGATACCCCAGGTCGTCGCGATCTACGCCGCGGTCAAGACCGGCGCCACCTACGTACCCCTCGACGCCGATCTGCCGGACCAGCGCATCGCCCTGATCCTGGCGGACTCGGCGCCCCGGCTGGTGCTGACCGATCAGGCCTGCCGCGGCCACCTGCCCGACGGCCCGTGGGAGATCCACGACGTCGGCACCGAGCAGGTCGGGTCCGGCCGGCCGGCGACGAACCTCGTTCTCGACGGCGGGCCGGGGCTGGTGCACATCCTCTACACCTCCGGGACCACCGGCCGTCCCAAGGGCGTGGTCTCGCGCACCGCCGGGACCCTGGCCAACATCTTCTGGATGCAGCGGCAGTACCCGTTCGGCACCGGCGAGACGGCGCTCTTCAAGGCCTCGCCGGGTTTCGACATCTCGATCTGGGAGCTCTTCTGGCCGCTCTACCAGGGCGCCCGCCTGATGATCTGCCGGCCCGGCGGCGAGCGCGATCCCCGGCACCTGGCCCGGCTCACCCGCGACCACGGCGTGTCGCTGATCTTCCTGGTGCCGACGATGATGACGGCCTACCTGGAGGAGCTGTCCGGCGCCGCTCCGGAGACCCTGAAGTGGGTGGTGTGCGGGGGCGAGCCGATGAGCCCGCGGATCCCCGAGGCGTTCGCCGCCGTCCTGCCCGGCAGCAACCTGATCAACGCCTTCGGCCCGACCGAGGCGGGGCCGGTCACCGACAACGTCATCGATCCGGGCTGGACCGGCGGGTCCGTTCCGGTGGGCCGGCCCGCCGACAACTTTCGGGTGACCGTGCTCGACGCCAACCTCGATCTCGTGCCGGTCGGCACGCCCGGTGAGGCGTACATCAGCGGGCGGGTCGGTCTGGCCGACGGGTACTGGCGCCAGTCCGCCCAGACCGCCGAGCGGTTCGTCGCGGATCCCTACGGACCTCCGGGGTCACGGATGTACCGCACCGGTGACCTCTGCCGGTACCGTGCGGACGGCACGCTGGAGCATCTCGGCCGTATCGACCGGCAGGTGAAGATCCGTGGGTTGCGGATCGAGCCCGGTGAGGTCGAGTCGGTGCTGGCCGCGCACCCCGCGGTCGGCGATTGCGCGGTGATCGCCCACGGGAAGCCGCTGCGCCTGCTCGCCTTCGTCGTGCCCGCCGGCCAGAGTTCCGTCGCCGACCTGGACCCGGCGGCGATCCTCGACCAGGCGGCCGGGGGCCTGCCCGCGCAGATGCGGCCGGACCGGGTGGTGCCGGTCGACTACCTCCCGGCGACGGTGAACGGCAAGATCGACCAGGGCGAGCTGATCAAGATCTGGCAGGAGCTCACCGACCGCGAACGTACGGTGGAACCGCCCGCCGACGAGGTGGAAGCCGCCCTGGTCCACATCTACCACCGGGTCCTCGACCGGTCCTCGATCAGCGTGCTGGACACGTTCGTCCAGCTCGGCGGCCACTCGTTGCTCACCTTCCGGCTGATCGACGAGTGCAAGGCGACCCTGCGGGCCGAACCCGACCCGGCCCAGCTGATGCACGGCACGCTGCGTGACGTGGCCGCGGCGATCCGCACCACGACGATCCCGTCACCGCAGGACTAGGACCGGAGGACCACGGCTTTGAACACCATCACGACCGGCGACGCCGAGAAGCTCGCCGACGCGCTGCGCGGCGATCTCATCACCGCCGCCGATCCGCGGTACGACGAGGCCCGCAAGGTCTGGAACGGAGACATCGACCGGCGCCCCCTGCTGATCGCGCGCTGCACAGACGTGGCGGACGTGACCGCGGCCGTCACGTTCGCCGCCGAGCGCGGGCTGCCCATCGCGGTCCGCGGCGGCGGGCACAGCGTGGCCGGCCAGGGCATCTGCGACGACGGCATGGTCATCGACCTGTCCCGGATGCGTGCGGTCCAGATCGACCCGGAGCGCCGGCTGGCCCACGTGCAGGGCGGCGCGCTCTGGCAGGACGTCGACCGGGCCAGCCAGGCGCACGGACTGGCGACGACCGGGGGGATCGTCAGTGAGACCGGAGTCGGCGGGCTGGCCCTGGGCGGCGGCATCGGCCACCTGATGCGCCGCTGCGGGCTCACCGTGGACAACCTGGTGGAGGCCGATCTGGTGACCGCGGACGGCCGCCGGCTCAAGGTGGACGCCACGACGAACCCGGAGTTGCTGTGGGGCCTGCGTGGCGGCGGCGGCAACTTCGGGACGGTGGTGCGGTTCGGCTTCCGCCTGCACGACATCGGACCGACCGTCCTGGCCGGGATGATCATTTATCCGCTGGACGTCGCACCGGCGTTCCTGGCGCACTACCGCGACCTGGTCGCGGACGCCCCGGACGAGCTCGGGACGATACTCAACCTGCGGTTGTGCCCCCCGGTGGCGGCCGTCCCGGAACGGCTGCACGGCTCCCCCGTCGTGGCCCTCAACGTGTGCTGGTCCGGTGACATGGACGAAGGGCTGGCGTTCCTGCGCCCGCTGCGCGAGTTCGGGCGTCCGCTGCTCGACACGGTCGGCCCGATGCCGTACGTCGAGCTGCAACAGATGGTCGACCGCACCTCCCCGCCCGGCAAGCAGTACTACTGGCGCTCGGTGGACTTCGGCGAGCTCAGTGACCAGGTCATCGCGACCGTCGTCGAGCACGCGTCACGGATCACCTCGCCGCTGGCGGCCGTGCCGATCTACCACCTCGGCGGGGCGGTCGGCCGGGTGCCGGCGACGGCCACCGCCTTCGGTTCCCGGCACGCCGGTCACAACATCAACATGTTCGGCGCGTGGGAGCCGGGCCGGGGCGACCGGGAACGGCACGTCGGCTGGGTCCGCGACTTCAGCGAGGCGATGGCGCCGTACTCGGTCGGGCAGTACGTCAACTTCCTCAACGACGAGGGCCGTGACGGCGTGCGCGCGGCGTACGGCGAGCGGTGGCGTCGCCTGGTCGCGCTCAAACGGCAGGTCGACCCGCAAAACCTTTTCCGCTATAACTTCAACATCGATCCCGGTCGTCATGAGGGAGACGCATGAGATTCGGCATCATGATCGTCCCGGAGGACCGGTGGCGGACGGCTCGGCGGAAATGGCGCCAGGCCGAGCAGATGGGATTCGACCACGCCTGGACCTACGACCATCTCAACTGGCGGGCGTTCCGCGCCAAGGAGTGGTTCACCCTCGTGCCGACGCTGACGGCGGCGGCGGTGGAGACCGAGCGGATCGGGCTCGGCGTGCTGGTCGCCTCCCCCAACCTGCGGCACCCGGTGCACCTGGCCAAGGACGTCACCGCCATCGACGACATCTCCGACGGCAGGCTCGTGCTCGGTCTCGGCGCGGGCGCGGAGGGTTTCGACTCCACCATGACCCGCCGGACCAGGTGGAGCCGGCGTGAGCGCTCCGAGCGGTTCGCCGAGTACGTCGAGCTCACCGACCAGCTCCTGACGCAGCCGGTGACCACCTACGACGGCCGTTACTACCTGGCGGACGAGGTGCACTCGTATCCCCTGTGCCGGCAGCAACCCCGCGTCCCGTTCGCGATCGCCGCGTCCGGGCCCCGGGGCATGCGCCTGGCGGCCCGGCGCGCGTCGTACTGGGTGACCACGGGCGAGCCGAACCGGTTCGCGAGCGCCCCGTACGAGCAGGCGCTGCCCGTCCTGCGCCGGCAGGTGGAGGCCCTGGAGAAGGCCTGCGTGGAGATCGGCCGGGATCCGTCCACGGTGTCCCGGCTGCTGGTCGCCGGGCCCACCGTCGGCGGTGTCCTCGACTCGCCGACGGCGTTCTTCGACGCGGCGGGCAGATTCGCCGAGGTCGGAATAACGGACCTCGTCGTGCAATGGCCACGGCCGGACGAGCCTTTCCAGGGCCGGGTGGACGTTTTGGAAAAGGTCGCCGAGGATCTGGATCGTCACCGAATCACGTGACTTAGCCCCGGAGAAGAACGCACCTACCGTCTCAGGAGAACCCCGGTTTCGACTGAGAAGGGCGCCTGATCCTATGCGAACGCATTATGTAGCGGACACCTGGCTCGACGACTCCCGCCTGGCGAAGGATCTCGCGCAGACCGATTCCATTCCGTGGTCCGAGGCGTACAGCGATTACGTTTTCGGCGGCGCGTGGAAGAGCTGCATGCTCTGGGCCCGGGGCGGGAGCGCCGGTGACGGCGTGGTCACCAATTATGACCACGGCCGGCCCGCCGCCTTCACCGAGTTCGCCGATCAGCTCCCCTATCTGCGGGAGCTGATCGAGAGCGTCGCCGACCTGGACCGGCTGAACTTCGTCCGGCTGGCCAAGGTGCAGAACAGCGTCATCATCCCGCACCGGGACCTGCTGGAGCTCAGCGAGCTCGCCGACGAGACCCGCAACGCCCACCGGATGCACATCCCCCTCGCCACCAACGAGGACTGCTTCTTCAACGAGGGCGACACCGTCTACCGCATGCGCAAGGGCGAGGTGTGGTTCCTCGACGCCTCGGAGATCCACTCGGTGGCGGTGCTCTCCTCGGAGGAGCGGGTGCATCTGATGTTCGACTTCGTGGACGTGCCCTCCACGAAACCGCTGATTACCGTCGAGGGCGCGGGCCCGGAGGCCGGCATCCCGGCCGACCGGACGGTGAAGCGGCCGCCGCTGACCGACGCCGAGCGTGCCGGCCTGATGCGGCTCGCCGACCTGCTGACCGTCGAGACGGTCAACGAAATCTTCAGCATTGTCATCAAGAAGCATTTCCGGTACGACGGTGGCGAGAATTTCGTGTGGGGCACCATGATCGATATTGCGCGCGCCGCCGCGGATCCCGCGGTTCTCCCGCACGTCGAGGAACTCCGCCGCCACTACACCTTGGAACGGTCGGCCCGATAATTCCAACAACGGTTGTCCCATAAAGCGGGGAACTTTGCCGACCGCATTCCGGGGCCATCATGACATGGCGACAACAGTGTCCGGATGCGCCTTTCCTCCGCTGGAGTGGTGAGACATGAGAGAGACGTCATCGGCCGTCGACGTGGCGGCCCAAGTCCGATTCCCCGACCTGCGGTTTCATCACGTCGGCGTGCAGACGACGGACCTCGAGAACAGCGTCCGCTGGTACGAGGACTTCCTCGGGTGCCGGCGGGCGTGGTCACTCGACACGTTCTCCGAACTCACCCGCAGCCGCCTGCCGGGAATCCGCGAGCTGACCGAGATGGTTCTCGGCGACGTCCGCTTCCACCTCTTCGAACGGCCGGGGCGCAAGTCCGAGCCGACCGAGAGCGGCGTGCAGTTCCAGCACTTCTGCTTCAACGTGGGCGCCGCCGAGGACCTGGTACGGCTTCGGCGGCGCTGGATCGAGCTCCGGGAGTCCGGCCGCTACACGTTCGCCGTCGACGAGCAGCCGACCGACATCGTGACCGATGAGGACGGCGTGCAGAGCTTCTACACGTACGACGTCAACGGGCTGGAGTTCGAGTTCACCTTCGTCCCGGACGGCCTGTCGTGAAGCCGGCCGGAAGTGGTGCGCTGTGCGACCTGCCGGCCCACGGGCGCTGGGACTTCGGCGGGTTCGCGTACGGCCTGGAACCGCTGATCCTGCCGGCGGTGGGCGACCCCGACGGCCCGGCCGGTGCGGTGCCGGCCGGGGACTACGCCGAGATCTGCCAGCGCCTGGGCGCTCTCGCCGAAAGCGGCCCGCTGACGCCCGAGGTCGCGCCGTGCGACTCGCCGGACGAGCTGTTCTGGTTCCGGTGGATCACCGGGCACCAGGTCTGCTTCGTCGTGTGGCGGCTGATCGCTCAGCTCGTGGACGACCTGAACCAGGGCCGCCGGTCCGCCGACGAGGTGCTGTCGCCGATCAGCCACTACGTGGACGGCTACTCCGCGATGCTGCTCTACACCGGCTCGTGCCCGCCCGACCTGTACAACGTCCTGATCCGGCCGAGCATGCGGTTGCGGCACCGCGCGTTCAGCGGCGCCTGGGCGCCGGACTACTGGCCGATCCGGGACCTCTTCCGCCGCCGGTGGCTGCCCGGGAGCATCGGCGCCGACGCCGGTGAGCTGCTGGACGCCATCGCCCTGCTGCACCTGGTGCACGACGGGGTCGCCGCGCGCCTGGTCAGCAACGGCCGGTCGCTGCTGCGCGAGGCCGCCGTCCGCGGGCCCGGTCACCGGCCGGCCGGGCTGATCTACGACTCCTACTTCACGACGCTGCGGGCACCGGTCCCCCGGCACGAGGTCGTGGCGCAGTTGCTGCGCCGGCTCGTGGCCATCGCCCAGGACGTCGCCGCGAACGGGCTGTACGCGGCGGGTGACGCCGACGACCGCCCGGCCGAGCTGCAGAAGGCCGAAGTGCTCAAGTGCGAGAACGGCCTGGTCGACATTTTGCTCGGCGTCGCGCAGCACGCCTGTGACCTTCCGTCCCGGCGCGAGCGGGGAGTGAACCGATGACCGTCCTGCGACCGGCGCTGACCGGAACCCTCGGCGGCGTGGCCGCCACGCACTGGCTCGCCGCCGCCGTCGGCATGAGCGTGCTGGAGCGTGGCGGCAACGCCTTCGACGCGGCGGCGGCCGCCGGGTTCGCCCTGCAGATCGTCGAGCCGCACTCGAACGGGCCGGGCGGTGACGTCGTGATCGCCGTCTACTCACGCTCGACCGGCACGGTCCGCATCATCTGCGGGCAGGGGCCGATGCCGCAGGCGGCGACGATCGACGCATTCGCCGCGCTCGGCATCAAGCAGATGCCCGCGGGCGGGCTGCTCCCGGCCACCGTGCCGGGAGCGTTCGGGGCCTGGATGCGGTTGCTCGGCGAGTTCGGCACCATGTCGCTGGACTCGGTCCTCGAGCCGGCGATCGGGTACGCCTCCCGCGGCTATCCGCTGCTGCCCGCCGCGGCGTCGACGATCGGGGCGATGGCCGGGCTGTTCCGCACCGAGTGGAGCGAGTCGGCCCGTACCTACCTGCCGGGCGGCGCTGTCCCGGCCGCCGGGTCCCGGATGCGCAACGAGGTGCTGGCCGACACCTATCGACGGCTGATCCGCGAGGCGCGGGCCGCGTCGGCGGACCGGGAAGCGCAGATCGAGGCGGCCCATACCGCGTTCTACCAGGGCTTCGTCGCCGAGGCGATCGACCGCTTCGCGCGCAGCAGCGAGGTGTTCGACTCGACCGGGCGGCGGCACCGCGGCCTGCTCACCGGCGACGACCTGGCGACGTGGCGGCCGGGCGTCGAGAACTCGTGCGCCCTGCCGTACCGGGAGTTCACCGTCCACAAGCCGGGACCGTGGTCCCAGGGTCCGGTGTTCCTGCAGCAGCTCGCCCTGCTCGACGGATGTGACCTGCGCTCGATGGGGCTGGGCAGCGCCGAGTACGTGCACACCGTCGCCGAGGCCGCCAAGCTCGCGTTCGCCGACCGGGAGGCGTGGTACGGCGACCCGTTACACACGCCGGTGCCGATGGACGACCTGCTGGCCGCCGGATACTCCGCCGAGCGGCGCTCGCTCATCGGCGAGCACGCGAACCTCGACCCGCAGCCCGGACGGCCGGACGGCGCCGAGCCGTGGATCCCGCAGGCCGAGCCGGAGGAGCCGGGCGCGGACGAGCCGGAGTGGATGACCCACCTGCGCAGCGGCCTTCCCACCGTCACCCCGGCCGGCCCCCGGGCCGGCGCCGGGAACACCTGCACGGTGGCGGTCGCCGACGCGTGGGGCAACCTGGTCGTCGCCGTACCCAGCGGTGGCTGGCTCAAGAGCTCCCCGGTCATCCCGGAGCTCGGTTTCGCCCTCGGCACCCGTGGCCAGACGGCGTGGCTCGCCGACGGACACCCCAACTCCCTCGCGCCCGGACGGCGGCCGCGCACCACGCTGAGCCCCAGCATCGTGCTGCGCGACGGCGCGCCGTTCTCGGCCTTCGGCACGCCGGGCGGTGACCAGCAGGACCAGTGGACGCTGCACGCGTTCCTGGCGGTCGCCGAGTTCGGACTCGAACCACAGGCGGCGGCCGAGCTGCCCGCCTGGCACATCGACCACTTCGCCCAGTCGTTCGCGCCGCGCGTCTCGCGCCCGGGTGTGGTGGTCGTGGAGCGCTCGTTCGGCCCTGCCGTGCTGGCCGAACTGGAGAGGAGAGGTCACCGGCTCGACGTGGTGCCGGAGTCCACGCTCGGCAAGGTCTGCTCCGCCGGCGTCGACCCGGCCACCGGTTTCCTGCGGGCCGCGGCCGGCCCGCGCGGCCGCCAGGCGTACGCCGTCTGCCGTTGATCTCCCTTTCTCCTCTGAGGCGGTAGCCATGTTCGTGCCCAGCCACTACCAGATCCAGGACGAGAACTGGCACCGCCGGATCATCGACGGTCACCCGCTGGCGACGCTCACCACCAACGGCGAGACCGTGCCGTGGGCGTCGCGCCTGCCGGCCCTCGTCGCCCCGGGCCAGCCGGAGTCCGGCCCGCTCACCGGCACCGAGCTCTACGGCCACCTCAACCGGGCCAACCCGCACTGGAAGGCGCTGACCGACGGCGGACACGCCCGGCTGATGTTCGACGGGCCGGGCGGCTTCGTCACGCCGGCCGTCTACCCCGGTGACCCGTCGGCCCCGACGTGGAACTTCGCGGCCGTGCACGTGTGCGGGCGCCTGCGGCTGATCCATGATCCGGAGGAGACGCTCCAGGTCGTGCGGTGGACGGCGGAGCAGCTGGAGAAGCGCTTCGGCGCGGGCTGGGACCAGACCGCGTCGGTCGGCTACTTCCGCCGGATCCTGCCCGGCGTGGGTGCCTTCCGGCTGCGGATCGAGGCGGTCGAGGGGCTGTTCAAGTTCAGCCAGGAGAAGCCGGCCGACGTTCAGGAGTCGGTGATCCGGCGTTACGAGGCCGATGACAGCGGAACCGGCCGGCCGATCGCCCGGCTGATGCGTGAGGCCGGGATGGGCCAGCCGGCCGGGGACGGAGTACCTGGCCAGACACGTGACGGCGCCGCCGGGGTCTGCCCGTTCTGACCGTTCCGGGATAGCCTCAAGATCAATCGACCACAGCGCAGTGTGCCCCGTAACGTCCCGATGTATGGCACTCATCGCTCACACCGCGCAGGCGCTGCCCACCGAGACGCTGGACCAGCTGCGTTCGGCCGTCGCGAGGGCCACCCGACCCGAGCAGCTGGGCGGCCGCAGCCCCTACCACTACACCTTCTGGTACTCGCTGGCGACGCCGCCGCGCAACATCGTCGAGGCGGCCGTCCGGGACCACCTCGTGCATCACATCCCCGCCGAGGTCCGCACGGCCGCCGTCGGTGTCGAGTGGTGGCTCGGGCGGCTGGCTCCCCCGTACGCCTCGAACTTCGAATTCGGTCTGCACCGGGACATCGGTGAGGACCCGGAGACCGGCGCCCTGGATTCCCCCATGCTGTCCAGCGTCATGTACCTGACCGACGTCGACGACGGCCCGCTGATGGTCTTCGCCGGCGAGCCCTCGCCGGAGGCGCAGGACCGGGAGTTCGTCTTCCCGGCCGAGAATCTGTACGTCACGTTCCCGGGGCATCTGTGGCACTCCGTGGGCAATCGGGCCGATGTACGCCGAGAACCGCCGGCCGCTCCGGAGCATCGGGAGCGGCTGACGGTCCTGGTGAACTGGTGGCCGTACCAGCCGGGTGACATCGCCGCCGAGCCGATGAAGCAGGTCGCCGCGGCGTACGACGGGTCGATGTACCCCGAGCTGCGGGCCGCGGTCGCCAGCGCTCAGATCTCCTCGTAAGCCATCCGCCGGGTGACGGCGCCGCTGATCGCCGAGGCCAGCTGGTCGACATGCCCGGGATCGAAGACGCTCAGGTGGCTTCCCTCGATCTCGGTGATCTCCAGCTCGGCGACGAAGGCGCCCCACCCGCGGTCGTCGTCCAGGTAACCCGGGGGGAACTGCGGCGCGCCGGCGGGCAGCGGGTCGCTGGCGCGCAGCAGGTCCACCTCGGCCGGGTAGAACTCCGGCCAGTAGTCGAGGAACGCGGCGCGGTTACGCTCCACCATCCCGGTCAGCTCGGCCAGCGCCACGGCGGCGCCGGCCTCGGCGCCCTCCAGGCGCAGCACGTCGAGGGCCAGGCAGGCGGCGCGCACCTCGGCGGCCTCCTCCGCGGAGGACATGAACGAGGGCGGCGCCCAGGTGTCGAGCAGCAGCGTCGCGGCGACCCGCTCGCCGCGCAGCAGCCACTGCCGGGCCATCTCGACCGCCACGCAGCCGCCCATCGACCAGCCGGCGAGCACGACGGGGGCGACGCCGCGCACCGCGTCGACGGCGGCCACGTACCGGGCGGCGATCTCCTCGATCGTCACCGCCGGGTCGTCCGGCAGCGACTGCAGGGCGTACACCGCGAACTCGGTGCGCAGCCGCTGGGCCACCTCGTAGAAGGGCAGCACCGACCCGCTCGCCGCGTGCACGAACACCACCAGGGGCGCGCCGGGGTTCTCGGTCAGGTTGATCAGGTGGTCCTCCGGCGCCGGGGCGGCCTGCGCCGCGCCCAGCGTCGCCGCCAGGTCGCGGACCTTCGGGCCGGTGAAGACGTCCTGTACGGACGGCCGCAGCCCGAGCTCGCTCGCGCACTCCTCGATCAGTTTGAACACCAGCAGCGAGTGACCGCCCAGGTCGAAGAAGCTGTCGGTGACGCTGACCCTGTCGCGGCGCAGGAGCCGGGCGTAGATCGCGGCGAGCCGGGCCTCCAGCTCGGTCTCCGGCGCGACGAAGTCCTCTTCGTCGACGAGCACGTCGTCGCCGTGCAGGTCGAGCAAGGCGGCGACGTCGATCCCGCCGTCGCCGGTACGTGCGATCCGGTCCACCACCGTGACGCTGCCCGGCACCAGATAGTCGGGCAGCCGCCCGGCGGCGCCGGCGGCGAGCTCCGCCACCGACAGGGTCCGGTCACCGGAGGGCACCACGAAGGCGGCGAGACCACCCTCCGGCGCCGCGATGACCGCGCACAGGGCCACGCCGCCCTGCCCGGTGAAGGCCGATTCGACCGTGGCCCGCTCGACGCGCATCCCGTGGACCGTGATCTGCCGGTCGATCGGGCCGAGGAGTTCCAGCACGCCGTCCGCCCGGCGCCGGCAGAGTTCGCCGGTGCGAACCATGCGGGCGCCGGGCACGCCGAAAGGGTCGGCCACGAACCTCTCCGCCGTGGCCGCGGGCAGCCGGTGGTAGCCGCGGGCCAGGCCCGCCTCCCCGCCGACATACAGCTCGCCGGCCACGCCGACCGGCACCGGCTCCAGCGCCTCGTCCAGCACGTACCGGGCGTGGTGTGCCGCCAGCCGGCCCGTCTCCGGCCACCCCCGCCAGGTGATGATCTCGCCGGGGAAGCCGGCGACGGTCACCGGTTCGCCGCCGCAGAAGACCCGGCGCAGCGACCCGCCGCCGACGCCGTCCAGCGGCACCGACGGCGTGGTCGCCAGGGTGGTGACGCGGTACTCGTTGACGTAGTCCAGCAGGCGCCGCGGGTCCTGGTGCACCACGGGCGGGCAGAGCAGGACCGTGCCGCCGTACGACAGCGGCCAGAACGCGCCGTCGGGCGTCTCCGGGAGCACCACCTCGCCGGGGCTGACGGGATGGGTGCGCTGCAGGTCCGCGACTTCGGCCAGCGCCGCGCCCACGGTTCGGGCGACGGAGCCCACCAGGCTGAGCAGGTCATGTCCCGTCTCCGCGACCGGCGGGTCGTCGGTGGCCGTCTCGGGCCACCGCTCGGCGTCCGCGAACGAGACCACCTGCCACGGTCCGGCCGGCACCTGAGCCGCCGTCGCCTGATCGGTGATCACCACGTCCGGGGCGGTGCCGGCCAGCCGCTCGGGCTCGATCTCCGTGTACGGGGCGCCCAGCTTGGCTGCGGCGTACCGGGCGACGATCTGGTCGGCGCCGTGGGCGAGGCACAGTGCCACGACGGCACCGGGCCGGACGCCGGCATCGAGGAGCGCCCACGCCAGCCGGTTGGCCCGGCCGTTCAGCTGCGCGTAGGGCACCGCCCCCTCGTCGGTGCGTACCGCCACCGCCTCCGGGGTGCGGCGGGCCTGCTCCTCGAACGGCTGCGCCATCGTCCGGTACCGGATGTCCGGCCGCTCGGACCCGGCCGTCCCACGCATGCTGCGCTCGCGTTCGGCCGGGGACAGCAGCGGCAGCTCGAACGCCCGCTCGTCGGGGTGCTCGGCACCTGCGACCAGCAGGTTCTCCAGGACGCCGGCGAAGCGGAGCGCGGTCGGCCTCTCGAACAGGTCGGCGGCGTAGATGAGCACGCCGCTCATCCCGTCCCGGTCGGTGAACAGGCTCGCCGCCAGGTCCCACATCGCGGCGTTCGTGTCCAGCTCGGCGCCGAGGTCGGCGGTGCCGCCCGCTCCGGTGGACTGCACGTTGACCATGGTCTGGAACACCGCCTGCACGCCGGAGAGCCGGGGCAGATTCAGTTCCGCCACCACCCGGTCGAAGGGCACCGTCTGGTGGTCGTGTGCCTCCAGGACGGTCTCGTGCACCGCGCGGACGACCTCGCGGAACGTCGGGTCACCGCTGAGGTCGGTACGCAGCGGTGCCGACTTCACGAAGCAACCCACGATCGACTCGGCGACCTCGTGGTCGCGGCCGGCCAGCGGGGCGCCGACGATGATGTCGCGCTGCCCGGTCATCCGGGCCAGGAACAGCTTGTACGCGGCCATGACGACGACGAACAGGGTGACACCCTCGTCCACCGCGAGCTGCCGCAGCCGGGCCAGCGCCGGGGCGGAAATCGCGAGGGGTACGGTGCCACCGGCCCGCCGCGACGTGGCCGGCCGGGGATGGTCCCGCGGCAGGTCCAGCACCGGCAGGTCACCGGCCAGCTTGGCGGTCCAGTAGGACAGGTCCCGCTGGACCGCCGCCTCGTCGGCGTTGCGCTGCTCCCAGGCCACGTAGTCGAGGAAGCCGACCGGCGGCGGCGGGTCGAGCGTACGGCCGGCCAGCAGAGCGTCGAGCTCGGCGACGACCATCGCCCGGGACAGCCCGTCGATGACGATGTGATGGAAGTTGACCACCAGCATGGTCCGGTCGCCGGGCAGGGCGAACCCGATGACCTGGAAGAAGCACGGCCCGTCGAGCGGGAACGGGCGCTGAGCGGCCTCGTTGCCGGCCGCGGTGGCGCGCGCCTGCGCCTCGCCGGCCGGCAGGTGCCGCAGGTCGTGCCAGCTCACCGGCGGCTCGACCGGGCCGTCGTCCTGCTGCATCGGCACGCCGTCACGCTCGAACATCCGCACCCGCAGCACATCGTGGCGGGCCATCAGCTCCGCGATGGCCGCGCGCACCGTCGGCAGGTCCAGTGCCCGGTCCAGGGTCCGTAGCTCCGGCAGGCTGTACTCGCTGGTGTCCGGGTACTGGCGGCAGGAGAACCAGATCCTGGCCTGCGGCGGGTTGAGGGGCACCGGGGTGCCCTGCGGTACCCGCGCGATGCGCGGGCCCCGCGTCGCGGTGCTGCGCTCGCGCAGCAACTCCATGAGCATCCGCTGCTTGTCCATGTCCAAGGTGGTCATCCCATCATCCCTCCTGGCCGCCGCGGTGCGCGGCGTCGTCGTCGGAGAGCGCGGCCAGCTCGGCGACCAGCGCCTTCTCCAGGAACTCAGCGACACCGGCGATCGTCGGCGCGCTGAAGAACTGTCGTACGGTGACCGCCACCCGGAACCGGGTCTTGACCCGGTGCAGCATCTGCAGGGCCGACAGTGAGGTGCCGCCGGCCTCGAAGAAGTTCTGCCGCCGGCCGATCTGCTCGACGTTCAGCAGGTCACGCCACACCTCGGCGAGCTGCGACTCGATCAGCGAGGTGGTCTCGGAGACCCCGGCGCGGGCGCCGCGGTCCTGCGCGGTCGGCGCCGGCAACGCCTGCCGGTCGACCTTGCCGGACGGGGTGAGCGGCAGCGCGTCGAGTTTCACGTAGACCGCCGGCAGCAGGTACCGGGACAGGTAACCGGCCGCGTGCTCCGCCACGTCGGTGACGTCCGCGCCGGGCCCCACCAGGTAGGCGACGATCTCCTTGGTCCCGGGCTCGTCCTCCCGGATCCGCACGGCCGCCTGCTCGACCGCCGGGTGGCCGCGGAGCACCTCCTCGATCTCGCCGGGCTCCACCCGGACGCCCCGGACCTTGGCCTGCCCGTCGGAGCGCCCGGCGTAGTGCAGAAGGCCGTCGTCGTCGCGGACCGCCAGGTCGCCGGTGCGGTAGATCCGCTCCCCCGCTGTCACCGGCCAGGGGTGCGGCAGGAAACGTTCGGCGGTGAGGCCCGGCCGGCCGAGGTAGCCGCGGGCCAGGCCGTCGACGCCGGCGACGTAGAGCTCGCCCACGACGCCGGGGGTGACCGGCTGCAACGCCTCGTCGAGCACGAACAGCCGGTAGCCGTTGACGGCCCGGCCCATCGGGACGCCGCCGCCGTCCGGGAAGTCCCGGCCGCTCCAGAGCGCGACCTCCGACGTCTCGGTCTGGCCGTACGCGTTGTCCAGCTCGACGTCGAAGTGAGCGGCGAAGCGGCGCAGCAGCGCGGCCGGTACCGCCTCGCCGGAGGTCTGCACACGGTCGAGGTCCGGGTATTTGGTGGCGGAGACCGTGGCCAGGTACATGTCCAGCATCGACGGGACGAAGTGGGCGAGCACGGTGTCCGGCGCGGCGAGCAACTGGGCCAGGTACGGCACGTCGGTCTCGGTGCCGGCCTCGGCCAGCAACACCGTCGCGCCGGCCCCGAGCGTCGCGAAGATCTCCCAGATCGCCACGTCGAAGATCAGCGGGGTCTTGTGCACCACCCGGCGGCCCGGGCCCAGCTGGTAGCGGTGGGCGATCCACTCCACTCGCGACGCCGCGCAGCCGTGATCGATGATCACGCCCTTGGGCTGGCCGGTCGAACCGGAGGTGTAGTAGACGAACGCCGTGTTGCGGGGGTGTATCGCGACGTCCGGGCCGTCCTTCGCGGTGGCGGCGGCCGGGTCGATGACCGGCACGCCCTCCAGCCCGTCCGGAGCCGCGGACGTGATCACCGCGGCCATCGCGGAGTCGGCGGCGATCCAGCGCAGGCGCTCGGCCGGATATCCGGCGTCCAGCGGCACGAACCCGGCGCCGGCGCGGAGCACACCGAGCACCGCCGCGACCGAGGTGACCGAGCGCTCGACGCAGACACCGACCAGCGCCTCCGGGCCGATGCCTTGGGCGGCCAGGGTGGCCGCGACCGCCTCGGCACGGGCGTCCAGCTCGGCGTAGCTGACGGCAGTCGTCCCGGCCTGCACGGCCACCGCCGACGGGTCGCGGGCCAGCGCCGCGCGGAAACCGTCGTGCAGCAGTGTGCCGGCGGCGCCACGGTCCCGGTGGTCGGCGTTGATCGCAGTGACCTGGGCGGCGGCCGCGGCAGGCGCCAGCAGCGGCAACTCGGCCAGCCGCGCCGACGGGTCAGCCACCGCCGACGCGACGAGCGTGACCAGGGCGTCCTGCCAGCGGCCGGCGGACGGGCGGTCGAAGCGGCGGGTGGCGTACTCCACCTCGCCGGTGACTCCCCCGGGGTCCAGCCGCAGCGTGCAGGTCAACGCCATCTTGGCGGTCCCCGAGTGGATCAGCTGTTCGGTGATCTCGAGGCCGTCGATCGAGCCGCCGTCGTCCATCGGGGTGGACTGCAGGACGAACATGGTCTCGAAGACCGGGTTTTCGGTGGCGTCCCCGCCCTGGGCGACGCCGCCGGCGATCTCGGAGAACGGCAGGTCCTGCCGGGACAGCGCCTCGGCCAGCGCCGCGTCGGTGCGCTCCACCAGCTCCCGGAAACTCATCCGCGGTGTGAACCGCATCCGCAGCGGCACGGTGTTCACCACGTATCCGATCAGCTCCTCGGTGCCCGCCCGGCCCCGGCCGGCCATCGGGACACCGACCACGATGTCGTCGGCGCCGCCGGTCATCCGGTGCAGCGTGGCGAGGAAGCCGGCGAGCAGCACACCGAACGGGGTCGAACCGCAGGCCCGGGCCACCTCCTCGACCTGGGCCGGTCCGAGCCCGCCGAGAGCGAGCGGTATCGAGAACCCGGCCTGCCCCGGCGCACCGGTCGAGCGGCCCGGCTCCACCACCGGCGCGGCGCCGGCGAGCCGGTCCGTCCAGTACCGCCGCTGCTCGGCCGCTTCCGGCGAAGCCAGCCAGCGCTCCTGCCAGGCGACGTAGTCGGCGTACCGCACGGTCGGCTCAGGCAGTCGGCGGCCCTGGTACAGCGCGGCGAACTCGCGCCAGAACACCCCGAGCGACCAGGCGTCGAAGGCGCTGTGGTGCACGTCGAGCAGCCACAGGTGGGTCTCGTCGTCCACCCGGTAGCAGGAGGAGCGCAGCAGCGGGCCGGTGGACAGGTCGAACGGCCGGGCCGCGTCCGCCTCGGCGCGGCGGGTCGCGGCGGCGCGGTCGGCCACGGCCGTCACCCGGGTGCGGACCGGCGCCGGCGGCTGGAGCCGGGACCAGACCCGGCCGTCGCGTTCGGCGAGGGTGGTGCGCAGCGCCTCGTGCCGGGTCAGCAGCTCGGTGAGCGCGGCGTCCATCCGGTCGACGTCGAGCGGACCGGAGATCCAGTACCCCAGGGGTACGGCGTACGTCGCCGCGCCGCGGTGCAGCTTGTCCAGGTACCAGAGGGCAGCCTGGCCACGGGACACCGGCCGCCATTCGCCGTGCTCGCCGGCCGGCGTGACGGCTGCCAGGCCCGGCTCGTACCGTCGTGCGCCACCCACCAGCGCGGTGAGGCCGGTTATGGTCGGCGCCGAGCGCAGCTGGTCGAAGGTGAGCGCCGCCCCGGTGGCCTGGGCGATGCGGCTGAGCAGCTGCAGTCCGCGCAGGGAGTCGCCGCCCGCCGCGAAGAAGTCCTCGTCGGCGCCGGGCGACCGGCCCAGCACCTCCGCGACCAGACCCGCGATGGCCTGCTCCCCGGTGGTCGGCACGGCCGGGGCGGGCCGGTCGGCGACGGCCGGTGGCGGTGGCAACTGGGCCGGGAGAACCTTGCCGCTCAGCGGGGACCGGGGGATCCGGTCCAGCCGGACGACGGTCTGCGGGAGCATGACAGCGGGCAGCCGGCGGGCCAGCTCGGTGCGGAGCGCGGTCTCGGCGTCCGGCGCCGCGTCCGCCTCGACGTAGGCGATCAGGCGCGCGCCGGAGACCGGGTCGTCGGCGGCGACCACGACGGCGTCGCGGACACCGGCGCAGGCCCGCACCGCGTTCTCCACCTGGCCGGGCTCGACCCGGAATCCGCGGATCTTCACCTGGCGGTCGGAGCGGCCGAGAAACTGCAGGTTGCCGTCGGGCAGCAGCGCCGCCCGGTCACCGCTGCGGTACATGCGCGTGCCGGGCGGGCCGAACGGGTCGGGGGTGAACCGGTCGGCGGTGGCCGCGGGTGCGCCCAGGTAGCCGCGGGCCAGCCCGGAGCCGGCGATCCACACGTCGCCCGGTTCTCCGTCGGCCACCGGCGTCAGGTCGTCGTCGAGCAGGTAGACGGTCATCCCGGGCAGCGGCCGGCCGATCGGCACGAGCCCGGTGTCGGGCAGGTCCGCCGGATCCGGCCGGTACGTGGTGCAGCTGATCGTCGTCTCGGTGGGCCCGTAGTCGGCGACGAACCGCACCGGCCGTGCGCCGACGACCGCCGTCCAGGCGGCGAGCTTGTCCATGCGAATCTTGTCGCCGCCGATGAAGACCGTGCGCAGGGTCTCCGGCAGCGTCACCACCCCGGCACGCAGGTCGTCGGTCCACTGGTGCCAGTACGCGCTGGGCAGGCTCACCACGGTCACGCCGCGCGTGTTGATCAACCCGGTCAGCTCGACGCTCGTCGGCCGCGGCGCGTCCGGCAGCACGACCGCCCCGCCGGCGAGCCAGACCGGCAGCACCTCCTCCAGTGAGGCGTCGACGGCCATCGAGGTGAACTGCAGGAACCGGTCGACCGGTCGCAGGTCCAGCTCCGCGCGGATGCCGGCGGCGTGGCCGGCCAGGGAGGCGTACGAGATCCCGACCGGCTTCGGCCGGCCGGTGGAGCCGGAGGTGAACATGCAGTAGGCGAGGTTGTCCGGCCGCATCGTCGGCGCCGCCCCGTCGACCGGGCCCGCGGCGGCCATCCCGGCCAGCTCGGCCAGCTCGACGACCGCGAAACCGGAACCGGACGGCACCGGACCGGATCCGGCGTGCAGCAGCAGCTCCACCTCGGCGTCGGCCAGCATCGAGGCGGCCAGTTCGGCGGGGAGCGCGGCGTCGACCGGGACGTAGACGCCGCCGGCCTTCCAGACGGCGAGCAGCGTCACCAGCCAGCGCGCTGACTGCTCGACGGCGAGCCCGACCCGGGTCTCGGGGCGTACACCACGTGCGGCGAGCAGGCCGGCCAGCCGCCCGGCCTGCTCGTCGAGGTGGGCGTAGCTCAGGACTCCGTCGCCGGACACGATCGCGGGCGCGGCCGGCGTCCGCGCCGCCTGTGCCTCGATCAGATGATGTACGCAGAAATGGGACATGGATCGCCTGCCTCCGTAATCCGAAAGGGCGTGGAATCGCGCAGGGGGAACGGGGATCTGCCACCGTTTCCAAGTGTGCAAAGTGCTCGGTCGGACAAGGCGTCGAGCAATACCTCAGCAGGCTAGAGGAACCCCGCGGAGGGCGTCGAAAGGCGGAGAACGCGTGAACCTCAGGCGCGGGCGCTGTCGGCGGTGGCCTGCCGCCAGTCGTGGTACAGCCCGGCGTACGCGCCGTCGGCGGCGAGCAGCTCGTCGTGGCGGCCACGCTCCACCAGCCGGCCGCCGTCGAGCACGATCACCTCGTCGGCCCGCTCGGCGACGGCCAGCCGGTGCGCGACGGTCACCGAGGTACGCCCGGCGGTCAGCCGGCGCAGCGCCTCGATGAGTGTCAGCTCGATCTCGGGGTCCACGGCCGAGGTGGCCTCGTCGAGGATCAGGCAGGCCGGGCCGGCTATGTGGGCGCGGGCCAGGGCGACCAGCTGTCGCTGCCCCGCGGACAGGCTCTCGCCGCGCTGCCCCACCGGGGTGTCCAGGCCGTGCGGCAGGCCGGCGAGGAACGCCTCCGCGCCCAGCTCGCGGAAGGCCTGCTCGATCTCGGCGCGGGTGGCGGACGGGCGGCCGTAGCGGACGTTCTCCTGCACGGTGGTGTCGAAGAGGAACGGCTCCTGCGGCACGACCACCAGACGCGAGCGCAGCGACTCGGTGGCGATCTCGCGGACGTCCACGCCGCCGATCAGGATGCGGCCGCGGTCCGGGTCGGCCAGCCGAGCGATCAGCTTGGTCAGCGTCGTCTTGCCGGATCCGGTCGCGCCGACCAGCACGACCTGGCGGCCGGCGGGCACCTCGAACGACACGTCGTGCAGCGTCACGCCGGCGCCGGGGTAGCCGAAGACCACGTTCTCGACGACCACAGCGGGCGGGTCGGGCGGCAGCTGCCGGCCGTCGGCCGGCTCGGCGATGTCCTCGGCGACGTCGAGCAGGGCCAGCACGCGCCGCCACCCGGCGACCGCGCTCTGGGTGAAGTCGATGACCTGGGTGAACTCGGTGATGGGCGCCAGGAAGAGGGTGACCAGCAGGATGAAGGCCACCAGCTCCCCGGCGGTGTGCCCGGTGGACGGGCCGAAGGCCAGCCCCACCGCCACGACACCGACCACGATGATCACGGCGAACAGGTCGGCGAGGGAGAACAGCAGGCCGCCCAGGTACCCGGCGCGGATCCGCGAGTCCCGCCACCGGTGGATGGTGGCCCTGGTGCGGCGCAGGCTCGGATCCACGACGCCGTAGGCGCGGATGACGGCGGTGCCCTGGATCGTCTCCGAGATCACCGTGAGCAGCTCGGCGACGCGGACCCGGACTGCGGTGTGTGCGGGGCCGAGGCGCCCGACCACCATGCGGACCAGCAGCAGCAACGGCACGGTCAGCACGAGCGTGACCGCGGTCAGCGTGATGTCGTAGAAGGCCATGCCGGCCAGGGCGGCCAGCATGATGGCGCCGTTGACCAGCCACGCGATACCGCCCCACTGCAGGAACATGCTGAGGGTCTCGACGTCGGAGGTCACCCGGGACACCAGCTTCCCGCGCGCCTCGGCCGAGTGGTACGCCACGCTCAGCCGGTGCACGTGGCTGAAGGCGCGGACCCGCAGGTCGTACAGCGCGCGTTCGCTGGCGATCGCGAGCCGCGCCAGGCTCGCCCAGTTGATCACGGCGGTGATCGCCACGACGAGCCCGGCCAGCGTGCCGAGCGCCAGCAACCGGCTGCCGCTGATGTGACCGGTGCTGAGGCCGCTGTCGATGACCTGCTGGATCAGCACCGGTACGGCGAGCCGGCCGATCCCGCCGAGCAGGGCGAGAACGACCGTCAGCGCCAGGCCCTGACGGATCTGCGGGATGGCCGCCAGGCCGCGGCGGATCACCGCGGTCGTCGACCCGGTGACGCTCTCGGGGTCGGCCGGCTCGATCTCGGTCATGCCTGCACCCGCTCTCGCTCGTAGGCCCGGATCAGCCGGTCGTAGCCGTCGAGCCGCAGCAGGTCGGCGTGGGCGCCGACACCGGCCACCCGGCCCTGGTCGAGGTAGACGACGGCGTCGGCGAGGGCCAGCGTGGCGGCGCTGGTGGTGACGACGATCGTCGTGGTGGACGTCAGCCCGGCGGTGAGGCCGCTCATGATCTCCTGCCGGGTGGTGGCGTCGACGGCGGAGGTCGCCTCGTCCAGCAGCAGCAACCGCGGCCGGCGGGCCAGCGCCCGGGCGAGGGCGATGCGTTGCCGTTCCCCACCGGAGAGCGTGACGCCGCGCTCGCCGACCGGCGTGTCCGCCCCGTGGGGCTGGCCGTCGACCAGGGTTCTCGCCCGGGCCAGGCGTAGCGCCTCGTCCAGCCGCGGACCGGCGTCGGCCGCGGCGGCGCCGTCGAAGTCGAGCAGCACGTTCTCGGCGAGCGAGCCCGCGAACAGGAAAGGCTCCTGGAAGGCGGCCGCGATGGCCGTCGCGCGCTCGGCCGGGCTGATCCGGCTCAGATCAGCGCCGTTCAGCAGCACGGTGCCGCCGGACGGCCGGAGCAGGCCGGCCAGCGCCAGCAGCAGGGTGGACTTGCCCGACCCGGTGCCGCCGGCGATCGCGACGGTGGCGCCGGCCGGGACGTGGAAGCTGACGCCGCGCAGCGCGGCCGCGCCGCCCGGGTAGGTGACGGAGAGGTCGCGGACCGCCACGTCGAGCGGGCCGTCCGGCAGCGGCTGCGGATCCGCCGCGGGCGGCGGCAGCGGCTCGTCGAGCACCGACTGGACCCGGGCGTACCCGGCCAGCATGCGCGGCACGTCGCCGAGCACGTTGCCGATGGTGCGTACCGGAACCACCAGCATGGCGAACACGTTGACGAAGCTGACCAGGGCGCCGACGGTGATCTCTCCGCTGTTCACCCGCAACGCGCCGACGACGACCATGATCAGCGAGGTGGCGGTCGGGATCGACTCGATCAGCGAGTCCAGCATCCAGTCACGGACGGCCAGTTTGATCTTCGCGTCGCGCAGGCCTGCCGCCTCCGCGGCGAACCGGTCCCGCTCCGCACGGCCACGGCCGAGCGTCTTCACCAGGGCTGCGCCGTCGAAGCTTTCGTGGGCGACCTCGGTCACCCGCCCCAGCCGATCCTGGACGTCCTGGGCGGGCCCCGCGACCTGCTTCTGGTAGACCGAGTTGACCAGCAGCAACGCCGGGATCATCGCGCCGCCGACCAGGGCCAGCACCGGGTCGACCACCACCGCCCAGCCGGCGGTGACCACGAACAGCACGAACATGCCGAGCACGTCCGGCAGCCGGGCCGGCAGCTCGGCGGCCGCCTCCGCGTCGGTCGTGACGTAGGCCAGTTTCTGCCCGGTCGGGTGGGCCTGGTGGTAGGTCATCGGCAGGCGGTGGTAGCGCTCGACGACGGTGTCTCGCAGGGTGGCGTCGAAACGGGCCCTGGTCACGACGAGCGACCAGCGCCGGATCAGTCCCGCCGCCCCCTGCAACACACCGACCGCGGCCACCACCAGCAGCACGGCGACGATCGTGCCGCTGGCGATCCGGCCGTCGTCGAACCTCGGAATCACCACGTTGTTGACCAGCTCGCCCAGCGCCACCGACCAGGCGACCAGGCTCGTGCCGTACAGCAGCGAGCCGGCGAGGCCGGTGAGGATCGGGCCGGGATGGGCGCGGAAGGCAGCGAGCAGCAACGCCCGGGATCGCCGGATCTGCCTGAACCGCCCGGCGGTAGTCTGGTCTGCCATCGCGCCTTCCCTGCCACTCGCTGTGCCGGACTCAGTAGTAGAACCCTCGCTGCGCCGGAATCAGAAGTAGGACCGGAGCTCGCCGCGCCGGCGGACGTCCGTCGTGGCACAGTGGAACGAGCCGCCGAAGCTGTTGAAGTTCCGGAACGGGCAGGGGAGCGGTGTGATGCCCCAGCTCTCGGCGAGTTCCTGCATCGGCCGGTCCTCGGCCTCGACCAGCATATGGGTCTCGTCCACCATCAGGACGTTCATGTTGATCCACTTGCTGGTCATGTAGAGCGGGTGGCCGTCCGGGATGACCGGCTCCGGCGCGCGGCGGATCTCCCAGTCCTTGAACTGGCGCGGCACCTCGACCACCCGGTCGGGGTGGATGAGCAGCTTGCCGGGCGCGAGCGGCATCAGGCTCGCGTCGATGTGCATCGGATGGTCGTCGACCAGGTCGACCACGTGCACCTGGTACTCGTCGCCGATCTCCCGGCGCACCCACTCGATGCCCATCATGTTGGTGACATGGCTGCGCTGCACGAAGATGTCCCGGCCGCACCGGATGAAGTCGGCCGCGTCGAAGGTCGGCTCGAACTCGGTGATCACCGACCGGAACGGCTCGCCGTCGGGCTGGTCGGTCCAGCCCTCGACGTACAGCTCGTCGCTGAGCTCCGGGCGCGGGCCGGCGGACCACCGGGCGCCGCCGCGGAAGTACTCCTTGAGCAGCGGCCGGTAGGCGGAGCTGGCGAAGTAGCGCGACCGCCAGGCCATCGGCGCCTCGATGATCTGCTCGCCGATCACCAGCAGCAGGTCGCGCGGCATCGCGTCGTAGAGGCCGGTGCTGGTCCAGCCGGGCGCGCCGTACGACAGGCCGTGGTCGCGCGGGTCCGGCCGGCGCACCCGCACGCCGTGGTTCGTCAGGATCTCGACGAGCTGGTCGAGCTCGTCGCGGGCGGCCGCGATCTGGTCGGCCGGAAACGGCTTGCCGGCCTGCTCCCGGAACACCGCCCGCTGTTCCGGGGAGAGCGGCGCGGCCGTCACGGTGTCGTACGGCGGGAAGTGCGCACCGTCGACGGTGCCGACGATGACCTCCTCCAGCGGGTCCCACTCGTTGTAGGCACGCACCGGTGACCCGGTCGCCCCCTCTGCCTCAGGCACGCTTCGTCCTCCGCTCGTCGGTGTACAGGGTTGCGCCGGACCACACGTACGACGTGCCGCCCCAGGCGGTGGCGGTGGCGACGTCCGGGAAGAACCCGTGCCCCGCCAGGTTGGCGCTGGTGTTGCACAGCAGGGGGATCCCGCTGATCCGGTGGTACTCGTCGAGCACCCGGCCGACCCTGGTGTGCGGCGTGTCCGGCCGGATGGTCTGCAGCCGGGCCGTCCCGTCGAGGTGCAGGACGGCCGGCACCTTCTGCGCCCAGCCGGGACGCAGCCGGTGGTCGAAGAGCATGTACGGGTCGGCGCCGCCGGGGTCGAAGACCGAGGCCGCCGCCGACTCCAGGCAGATCGGCGCGACCGGGCGGTACGGCTCCCGGTGCTTGATCCGGTTCAGCTCGTCCTTCATGGCCGGTGCCACCGGGGCGGCGATGATGCTGCGGTTGCCGAGTGCCCGCGGCCCCAGCTCCGCCCGGCCGTCGACCACCACCACCGGCTCACCGGTGGTGTGCAGCAGCGCGGCCAGCTGCGCCTCGTCGCACGGCCGCGCCGTCCAGCCGGGCGCCGGCCGGCTCGGCGTGACGGCCGGTCCGGAGTAGACGTTCCACTCCAGCGCCGGATCACCGCCCTCGGTCAGCACCTCGCAGAGGGCGGTGCCGATGGCGGCGCCGGAGTCGTTGGTGAACGGCGGCACCCAGACACCGGTGAACAGCCCGCTGGAGCGGATCATGCTGTTCCACTTGATGTTGAGCGCGCACCCGCCGGCGAGGCTGATCGGCAGCGGTGCGGGCAGTTCGAGCCGGGCCACCGCGTCGGTGAGCGCGCTGACCATCGTCCGTCCGATGAACTCCTGGAAGGAGGCGATCAGGTCGGCGCTGGAGTGCGACGGGAACAGCGCGGCGCAGCGGGCGGCCAGCGTGGTGCCGACCTCCGGGCCCAACGACTCGGCGCCCAGCTCGGCGACGAATTTGTCAAGGGCGGCGAGCACGTCGTCGTCGACGCCACCCAGGCCGGCGTACGCCATCGCCTTGCCGGCGGTGCCGAGATGGTGTTCGACGATCTGCACCTCGGTGAGCCCGTCCAGCGGCCGGTGGAACGGCTCCAGCGCCAGGCAGAAGTACGTGAACGCGTCACCGACCAGGCCGAACAGCGGACCCAGGTACTCGCCGGTCACCGGCCGCCCGGGGCGTACGAGGTACAGCCGGGGCAGCGTGCCGCCGTCCCAGACCAGGCCCAGTGAGCTCTGCCCCGCGTACGGGCCGGTGCAGTAGCTGGCGTACAGGTGGTGGCTCGCGTGCGGGTAGCTGCTGTATCCCCCGGCCAGCGGGCTGCCCGCGATGCCGGTGAAGGTGTAGCGCGGCGGAGGGGCGGGCACGAACGGGTCGGCGACGTACGGCGCGGTGGCGACGCTGACCGGCTTCCCGCCGGACAGGGTGTCGATCCGGGTCGGCCCGTCGTCCTCCGACCACCACCCGTCGATCACGAAGCGGTCCACGTCGGCGACGTCGAGCCCGTGGTCGGCCAGGACGGCGGAGATTCGGTCGAGGTCGCCGAGCGCGCTGTAGCGGCGGCCGTTGCCGATCTTCTCCATCTCGGCGCTGAAGATCAGGCGGCGCCCGTCGAGGACGGCGACCGCGCCGTCGTGGGACACCTTGATCCCGCAGACGATCATCGCTGGGACCTGCTCATGGCCGCTCGCAGGCTGGCCGGCCGCATGTCGGTCCACAGCTCGCCGATGCGGGCCAGGCACTCCTCGCGGGACGCCGGCTCGCCGACCGGCGTCCACCCCGCCGGCACCGGGCGGTCCGACCGCCAGATCGAGTACTGCTCCTCGTCGTTGCGCACGACCACGTACGTCTCGTCGGTGTCGGTCATGACTGCCCCTCGTTCTCGGTTCGGACGGCCTGCGGCTCCTGGGTCGAGTGGACGCGGCCGGACAGCATCTCGATCTCGATCTCGATCCCGACGGTGGCGCCGGGCGGGCCCGCCGGTCCTGCCGGGCCGAGCCGGGCCAGGTGCGCGGCGATCCGGTCGCGGTCGCTCACCAGCCGGACGTGCCCGCGGACGTCGACCGACATCGGCCTGCCGGCCGGCGGCCCGGACGGCACCGGGCCGGGGTCGAACACCGCCAGCACCTTGCCGCCGTCGCTCAGCGGCGTCGCTTCGGTGCGGTCCAGGACGCCGAACAGCACGCCCTGCCGGCCGCGGGAGCGGTCCAGGGTCAGCGGCAGCCGGGTCACGACCGGGAACTCCGAGGGTCCGGCGCTGACCACGGTGCCGGAACCGCACCGCTCGATCTGCGCGACCATGGCCTCGGCGCCGTCCCGCGCGGCGGGGAACGCCCGCGCCAGGGAGCCGCCGTCCTTCACGATGGCGGTGACGATCTGCTTGGACCGGAACGGCAGCAGCGACAGCAGCGTGTCGCCGAGCCCGTGCGTCGCCTCGGCGAGGCCCTGCACGTACAGCCCGCAGGTCAGCTCCTCGGCGCAGCGCACCCGGTGGTCGCGGGAGACCACCGGCCGGCCGTCGTCGCCGAGTTCGAGGTGCGGCAGGACGGCCCGGTACATCCGCGTGTCGAGCTCCCGCCGGTACCCGGTGGCCAGCACCAGTCCGTCGGCGCGCAGCTCGTGGGACCCGGCGCCGAAGCGGCTGTGCACGCCGATGCGCACTCCCCCGCCGTCCGCCTCGGCCCGGGTCAGCCGGGAGCCGTCGTGCACCACGAGCCGGGTCCGTCCGCGTACCTCGTCGGCGTAGACCAGCCGGTACAGGTTGTCGAGGAAACCCGCCTCCACCACCCCGTAGTTGGTGTTGCGCAGCCGGGCCGCGTAGTCGCGCCGGTTCTCCTCACTGCGGGAGTAGAACTCGTCGGCGTTGGCCTCGAAGAACTGCTCGTTGGCGAACGGGTTGTTGTCGGTGGCGCGCAGCGAGTACCCGGGCAGGACCAGGTGGACGCGGGCGTTGCGGTAGTGGTCCAGCAGATAGTGGGTGATCTCGCCGGCGCTCTGCCCGTCTCCCGCGACCGCGAACTCCCACTCCCGGTCGTGGTCGGTGAAGGCGCCGGGGAACTGCGACAGGAACGCGCTGGAGTGCACCACGGCCGGGCCGGTCGTGACACCGGCGGGCACCATCGGCACGCCACCGAGCGCGTGCACCACGTTGCGGGCGTGGTACTCGACGACCTCGCCGGTGGCGGTGTCGGTGGCCGTCACCCGCCACAGCGACAGCGTGCCGTCGTCGTCGCGGACCGGCGTCACCGCGGTGACCGCGGAGCGGTACCGCACCATGCCGGCGAACTGCCCGCCGACCCACCGCAGGTAGTCCTGGAACTCCAGCCGGGTGGGCCGGAACTCGGAGAGGTTGACGAACTTCTCCAGCCGCCCCTTGGCCTTCTGGTAGGCGAGGAAGGTGAACGGGCTGGCGAGGTTGCGCAGCGACACCAGGTCCTTGAGGAACGAGATCTGCATGCGTGCCCCGTCGATGAGCATGCCCTCGTGCCAGCAGACGTCCGGCGACCGCTCCAGGAACAGGCAGCTGCGATCGGGGGCGATCTCCTGGGCGGCGATCGCGAGAGCGATGTTCGACGGTCCGAAACCCAGACCGAGCACATCGTACGGATCGTCCGGCGTGCCGAGATCCTTCACGTACCGCTCCTTCCTCGACGACTTACCGGCTCATCCGACGGGCGGTGTCGCGGGTGAGCGCTGGGCGACGCGACCGGTGTCCAGGAAGCCCACCAGCGCCGGCACCGGGGAGACCACGCGTCCGGCTTCGTCGAGGCGCTCCTGGTACTGCTCGGCGACCTCGGGCAGCCGGCTCCAGTGCGTCGCGGGGCGCAGGTGGTGCTCCTGGTGGTAGCCGTCGTTGAAGGTCAGCAGGTTGTACAGCCGGCCGTAGTGGCTCACCGAGTTCGCGTACCGGCTCTCCGGCTCCGCGCCGAAGTGCCGGTAGTAGTTCTGGACGTTGACCAGGGTGAACGCGAGCGCCACCGAGGGCAGGTAGCAGAGCAGGGTCCACTGCCAGGACAGGACCGCGAGCAGCACGGTGAACGCGAGCTGCGCGAGCCGGTCGTACCTGATCTGGTTGAGCTCGGCGGCGCGCCGGGCCGGGTTGCGCGAGGCCAGCCCCAGCAGGGTGGTCTCGCGCGGGCCGACCCCGCCGCCGCGGCGCAGCGTCCCCCAGGTGGCCACCCACTCCTGCGCGGAGGAGGCCAGGCCGCAGACCAGGTACCACCAGAGCGGGGCGTGCCCGTCGTCGCGGCTGTACCGGTAGGTGGAGGTGATGTCGGCGGTGGTCCCGTCGCGTTTGCGGTCGTTGTTGTACCGGTGGTGGTTGCGGACGTGGGTCAGGTGGTAGCCCTGCACCGACTGCGCGATGTTCGCCGAGCTGATCATCGACAACACGGCATTCAGGCGGTTGTCGGTGAACCAGGGCTGATGGACGAACAGGTGGGTGACCACGATGATCGAGTACGTCATCATGGCCGTGACCAGCGCCGCCGAGGCGAGCCGTGGCCAGAGTCCGTCCGGTGTCAGGGCGGCCAGCGCGATCGTGCCGGCGAACTGGGTGAGAGTGATCGCGAGCAGGATGGCGTCGGCCGGGCTGTTGCGCCAGAACTGTCGCGGCTTGGCGTCGACCATTTCACCAGCACCTTTCGTACGCTGCGGACCTGCCCGGTGATTCACCGACGTGTCGATTCACCGGCGCAGATGCGCCGAGCGTCAGGAATTGGGCCGTGACCTACGGGGCCCGGGATACGGCGACGACGCTAGCCATGGCCGGCAGCTGTCAACGATGCCGCGCCCGGCGTCCAACTGTGCACATTCGCCATTTGGAATGGCGGATATGTGTACGCACAGCGACGCGCCGCGCGGTCGTCGGACCACGCGGCGCGTCGCTGTCGTTGATCTGTCCCGGCCCTCGGCGCGTCAGGCGCGCCGGGCCCGGTCGTCAGCCGTCCAGTCTGAAGATCAGCTCGGTGACGGTGGCCTGCCGGCCGGGGGCGAACGAGTCCTCGCTGCCGACGCGCACGAACCCGTTGCGCTCCAGCACCCGGATCGAGCCGGGGTTGTCCTCGACGACCCGGGCGTGGATCGGCCGCTCGGTCACCTCGCGGAGCAGCGCGGCGACGGCGGCGGTGGCCGCACCCCGGCCCCACCAGTCCTTACGGATCCAGTAGGTGAGCTCGGTGTCGCCCTCGATCGGGAAGGTGGCCACGCTGCCGACGACCTCACCGCCGACCTCGATGACCCGGTTGACGATCGCGTCGTCGGCCAGGATCTTCCGATACTTCTCCCGGAAGGCGTCGGCGTCGCGGGCGGTCTTGGCATCGGTGAACGCCGCCAGGTGCTGGGCGGTCTCGTCGAGCTGGATCTCGAAGAGCGCCGGGACGTCGTTCTCGGTCAGGGGTCGTAGCGAGATGTCCCTGGCCACGCTGTCAGTCATCACGCCTCCGCGTCGGACGGAACGACGGGTCGTTCCACATCAGAACCGAGCCGAGGCTAGCACGCCGGCGGGGTCGCTCCGGGCCGGGAAAATCGGCCGCCGGCGCGCGGCCCTTTTAGGGGACACGCCGCCCCGGCGGCCCGGCATTAGGTTGCTTCACAGGGATTTCGGCCGGAGGGCCACCTGCTCGCGAATGGAGGTCCTCTCATGGTGCGGCAGACCGAGCTGTTGACGCCTCAGCTGTCGGACTATCTCGATTTCCTGGATCGCGGGGAGATGAGATACCTCCCCTATCTGATGTATTTCAACAGGCCGAACTACCGATCCGCGGCCATCAACACCGACCGCCTCGGATTCCGGATCTCGCACGGTCCGAGCGGGCCGGGATCGGCCGGCGGCGACCGGATCGAGGGGCCGGTCCGGCTGCTGGTCGGCGGTTCGGTGTCGCTGGGTTACGGCGCCACCACCGACGCGGCCACGATCGCGTCGCGGCTCTGGTCGAAGCACGCGCCGAGCCGGCCGTGGTTGACCTTCGGCGCCCCGTACCTCAACTCCACCCAGGAGTTGATGCTGTTCATGCTCTACCGGCACCTGTTGCCCCCGATCGACGAGATTGTCATCATCAGCGGCTTCAACACGCTGGTCATGGGACAGCTGACCGGGGTGGACGTCGGCGGCCAGGAGCCCTTCTTCTTCTGCAACGAGTACTTCGAGAAGATGCAGGAGCTGCGCGCCCGGTACGCCGAGCCGGCCAGGACCAAGCGGTGGCGCACCGGCCCGCGGCCGCCGTCCCCGTCGGTCGCGCCGTCCGCGGCCCGTCCGACGACGGCCGGCATGATCGAGTCCGCGGTCGGCATCACGATGCGCAACCTCGACAGTTGGCTGGTGATGGCCGCCGCGACCGGCGCCCGGGTGAGTTTCGCCCTCCAGCCGCTCGCGACCTGGCTGCGGGAGACGCCGGCGCCGCAGGAGAAGCTGCTCTTCGACGAGTTCGACGAGCTCTCCGACTACGGCACCTGGGAGGAGCGCTACGGCGACGTCGGCAGCATCGCGACCGGGGCCGCCTACGCCTCGGCTCTCGGCGAGGCATGCGCCCGCAAGGACGTCCCGTTCGTCGACACGCTCTCCCGCCTCGCCGAGGTGACCAAGCCGTCGGACTGGCTCTTCGTCGACCGCGGTCACTACACCGACGAGGGCAACGACGTCGTGGCGCAGGTGCTGGCCGAGAGCCTCCAGCTGTCGTGAGGCCCGGATGTCGACCCGAAGTGAACTGAGGTGACCTCTCCATGTCGTTCCTGCGTACGGTGATCGCCCGGCTGTTCGGCCGCCGCAAGAAGAAGGCGAAGCGCGACGCCTCCATCTACCCGATGTTCTGATGGCGATGGGTGACGATGCGCTGACCCTGCCGGTCCGGACGGTGTTCGCGCGGGCGTGCGAGCCGGAGGAGACGCCGCTGCCCGACACGCTGCGGCCCGCGATCCTCGGCGAGCTGGCCGGCGCCGGCCTCGACGGCGCCGACGGCGACGTCGCCGCGGTCGCCGCCTGGGCCGAGGCCGAACGGGCCCGCTTCACCGCGCTGTTCGCCACCGCCGAACGGGAGGGCTGCGCGGACGTGCTGGTACGCCGTGCGGTACTCGCCTGCGCGCCGCTGGCCTCGATGTCGGGTGCCTGGTTGCAGTGGATGAGCGAGCCGGGAAACGCCGAGGAGCCGGTCACGATGCGGGCGCTCGCGCTGTTCGCGGCCGATGTCGGCGCCGGGCATCCGGGGGCGTCCCGGGGCGATGCCTACCTGGCGCTGATGCGGCACGTCCGGGTGGCCGTGCACGCGCGCCCCGCCGGCCGGCTGGCGCAGGACCGCCGGATCGCAGACCCGTCCTTCCACCTGCCGGCTCTCGCGTTGACGATGAGCCGGCGCCCGGACACGTACGCCGGTGAGATCTTTGGTGTTGATCTTTGTTTGCGTGCCGCCGGTCTGTTGCCGCCGCTCGCCGGTGTCCGGACCCGGCTCGCGGACGCGGCGGACTGGACCGCGCTGGACCCGGGTCGCGCGCGCCGGCCGCACCGGGCGCCGGCGGTCGACGACGCGCGGGCTGTGGCGGACGCGTTCGCCGCGGCAGCCGGCCCGACCGGCGCGGCGGCGTTCGGGCGGGGATTCGCCTGGGCCTTCGCCGCGCTCCGCCGCTGGAGCGACGAGGTGTACCGGGAGCTCGACGCCGCGCGCGACCCGTGGTTCGAGATGGCCGAGCTGATGCGCTCGCGGGCCCGCGAGGCGTCGGCCTATCACGACCGGTTCGTGATGCGCGGGCGGCCGCTGAAGCAGTGGCTGGCCGAGGCCCGGACCGATCCGGGCCCGTTCCTGGCCGCGCTCGCCGACAGCCGCCTGGTGCGCCCGGGCCGGTCGGGGGCGAGCCGGCTCACCGGCGAGCTGGTGTCGGAGAACGGCCGGATGTTCCGGGTGTTCCCCGACGACGACCTCGACGTCATCAACCGGTGGATCGACGCGCTGCCGGCCGATCCGGCCGAGCGCGCGCGGCTGCGGCCCTCCGCCCACCAGCCCCGGAGCATCGAGCTCCGCGTGGCCGCGGGCGGTGACGATGACGGCGAGGCTCCCGCCGGTCCACGGCAGGCCTACACCCGACTGCTGCGGCGCACCATCACGCCGGCCACCCGGCGCTACGCGCTGCGCTACGTCCAGGGGTGGCTGGCCCGCTCCCGCCACGGCATGAGACGGGACACGCGAACGCTGCCCGCCGAGCCGCCGGCGGACGGCCTGCGGCCGTGGCTGCTCGACCAGCACGACCGGCACAACAGCGAGTTCCAGGACGGCTCGGACGATCCCCTGCCGGAGCGTGCCGAGCTGATCGACTCGACGTTGCAGCTGGCGCCCCTCACCCTGATCGACGGCGCCTGGCTGGCCGGTCACACCGACTACCAGCTCGCCTCCACCGAGCGGGGCCACTTCCTGTTCGCGACCTACTGGGACGAGCTGGGCAACGGCGAGCTGGAGCTGAACCATCCGCTGATCTACCGCACGGTGCTGCGGGAGATGGGCATCGACCTGCCGCCGACCCGGTCACCGGAGTTCGCGGCCTGGCCGGCGTTGCGGGACCGCTCGTTCGAGCTACCGGTCTACTGGCTGGCGATCGGCCGGTTCCCGCGTACGTTCGAGCCGGAGATCCTCGGCTTGAACCTGGCCATGGAGTTGTCCGGTGTCGGTGGCAGTTATCGCCGCGCCCGGCAGGCGCTCAAGCGGTACGGCTTCAGCACCGCGTTCGTCGACATCCACAACACCATCGACAACGTGGCGACCGGGCACTCCGCGTGGGCGGCGGACGCCGTCGACGGATATCTGGCGCAGCAGGCGCCGGCGGACCGCGCGCAGGCGTGGGACCGGATCCGGGCCGGGTACCGCTCACTGAACCCACCATCCGGATTCTGGGCGCGTACCGCGGCTCGTCGCGCCCGAGTGGAGGCCTCCGCACATGTCTGACCTGGTTCTCGGTGTCTCCGCGTACTACCACGACAGTGCCGCGGCGCTGGTGTCCGGCGGCCGCCCGGTGGCGGCCGCGCAGGAGGAGCGTTTCACCCGCCGCCGCCACGACTCGGCGTTCCCGGCGAACGCGGTCGCCTACTGCCTGGACGAGGCCGGCGCCACCCTCGCCGACGTGTCGGCGATCGCCTACTACGAGGACCCGGCGCTCAAGTTCCGCCGCGTCCTGGCGACCTATCTCGGTGCGGTCCCGTTCGGGCTGGCCTCGTTTCGTGACACCCTGCCCGGCTGGTGGACGTCGAAGCGACGCGTCACCGACGTGGTCCGCCGCGAGCTCGAAGGGCTGGACCGGGGCCGCGTGCCGGAGATCATCTGCCGGCGGCACCACGAGTCGCACGCCGCGTCGGCGTTCCTGGCCAGCCCGTACGAGTCGGCCGCCGTGCTCTGCATCGACGGTGTCGGCGAGTGGGCGACCACCTCGATCTGGCACGGACAGGGCACCCGGCTGACGCCGAAGGCCGAGATCCGTTTCCCGCACTCGCTGGGCCTGCTCTACTCGGCCTTCACCTACTTCTGCGGGTTCAAGGTGGACTCCGGCGAGTACAAGCTGATGGGCCTGGCGCCCTACGGCGAACCCCGGTACGCCGGCCTGATCCGCGAGCGGCTGATCGACGTCAAGCCCGATGGGTCGTTCCGGCTGAACATGCGCTACTTCGAGTTCCTGCGCGGGCAGGTGATGACCGGCCGCGGCTTCGAGAAGCTGTTCGGCGGCCCGCGCCGCGAACCCGAGGGCGAGCTGACCCGGCGCGAGTTCGACCTGGCGGCGTCGGTGCAGCTGGTCACCGAGGAGGTCGTCCTCGCGCTCGCGCTGACGGCCCGGGAGCTGACCGGCGAGTCACGGCTGTGCCTGGCCGGCGGGGTGGCCCTCAACTGCGTGGCGAACGGGAAGATCGTCGCCGGGTCGCTCTTCGACGAGGTCTGGGTCCAGCCGGCGGCCGGTGACGCCGGCGGCGCGCTGGGTGCGGCGCTCGCGGTCGCGATGGACCGGGGCGCCGAACGGGCGCACGTCGGCACCGGGCACGACGCGATGGCCGGGTCTTTGCTCGGGCCACGGTACGACGACGAGCAGATCGCGGCGTACCTGAACTCCGCCGGCATCCCGCACCGCCGCCTCGGGCCGCAGGAGTTGGCTGCCGAGGTCGCGAAGTCGATCGCCGCGGGGATGGTGGTGGGCTGGTTCCAGGGCCGGATGGAGTTCGGCCCACGGGCGCTGGGATCACGCTCGATCCTGGGCGACGCCCGCGACCCGCGAACCCAATCGATCATGAACTTGAAGATCAAGTTCCGGGAGTCGTTCCGGCCGTTCGCGCCGTCCGTGCTGACCGAGGACGCGAAGGACTTCTTCGACCTGCCGCAGGAGAGCCCGTACATGCTCGTGGTCGCGCCGGTCGCGCAGGCGGCCCGGCTCGCCGTCGACGCCGACTCGGGCCTGACCGGCATCGACCTGCTCAAGGTGCCCCGGTCCGTGATCCCGGCGGTCACGCACGTGGACCACTCGGCGCGCGTGCAGACCGTGGGCCCGCGGGACAACCCCGCCTATCACCGGCTGCTCACCGCACTCAAGCGCGAGACCGGCAGCAGCGTCGTGGTGAACACGTCGTTCAACGTCCGCGGCGAGCCGATCGTGAACACGCCGCAGGAGGCGTACACGTGCTTCATGCGGACCGGCATCGACGTGCTCGCGCTCGGCGGGTTCCTGCTGCACAAGTCCGAGCAGCCCGAGTGGCGCGAGGACCGGGACTGGCGCACCGAGGTTCCCCTCGACTGACCAACCGCCGTCCACCCGTACCGAAGAAAGGACCTTCTGATGCGCAACGCCCTGCTCACCGTCGTGTACGTGCTGTTCGTGATCCCGGCGGGCCTGCTGCTGCGGGCTCTGCGGGATCCGATGCGCCGGTCGTGGTCGCGGCGCCGCCCGAGCTACTGGCAGCAGCCGCTCACGCGGGACTGAAGACCACCTCGTCGGCGATGGCGCGCTCGATGGCGCGCACCGCGGTGAGCACCGCGTCCGGCCCCTCGGCCATGCCCTCCACCACGCCGATCGTGCCGCGGCTGCCCGACCGCCAGTCGACCCGGTCGCCGGGCTCGGCGGTCAGGACGACCGAGAGAATTTCGGGGTGCCGCTCGGTCAGGTCGGCCACGTTGCCCCAGGAGGCCAGCCGCCAGTCACCGAGCGGCGGCAAGATCTGGTAACAGAAGGCGGTTGCCGCCGGCTCCCCCAGCGACACCACCGGCCGGCGGCCGACGGCGACGTCGAACGCCAGTCCGACCGCTCCCACGCCGTACGAGCGGTGCAGCAGGGCGGCCACATAGCCACCCATCCGGGCGTTCACCTCGATCACCACAGGCCCGTCGGCGGTCAGCTTCAGCTCCACGTCGATCCAGCCGTCGCGCAGGCCGAGCGCGTGGCAGGCCGCCTCGGTGACCCGGAAGGCCTCCGCCTCGTCCTTCTCGGGCAGCAGCCCGGGCATGATGAAACCCTGCTCGCGGAACGGTTCCCGCAACGGCAGCCGGGAGTTGAGCACCTGGCAGGCGACCGTGCCGCGCCACAGCAGCATCTCGACCGACACGTAGTCGCCGAGGCCGGGCCCGGCAACCGACGGGCAGCCCACCAGCATCTCCTCGACCACGACCTGGTCGGCCTCGCCCGAGGCGAACGCGTCGGCGGCGTACCGCAGCGCGTCCTGCGGGCCGTCCAGGCGGTAAGTCTGTTGGCTGCCCGCGCCCCGGACCGGCTTGAGCACCGCGGGCGTGCCCACCGAGTCGAGCGCCTCCAGCACCTCGCCGGGCTGCTCCACCAGCCGGAACCGCGGCACCGGCAGCCCGGCGTCGCGCAGCCGCCCCCGCTGCACGTATTTGTCGGTGGCGGCGTGGACCGTGCTCGGCGAGTGGAACTCCAGGCCGAGACGGGACGCCAGCCGCTGCGCGAGCGGCAGGTCACGGTCGCAGAAGACCACGATGCCGGCCGGGTCGCGGGCCGCGAGCACCGCGGCGCCGGCGGCCTCGTCGGTCACGTCGACGACGTCACCGACGGCCGCCAGCAGATCGGCCAGTCCGTCCTCCAACTCGCCGACGGGCGCCGCGAACACCAGGTCGTAGCCCTCGGCGTCGACGGCCAACTCGAGCGGGCTGGCGGCGCCGGCCGTGTAGACCACGACCACCGTGGCGGTCATGCGCCGACCCGCTCGTGCTCACGCTGCGCGGGCAGCGAACGGTAGATCTGTTCCAGGCCACCGAGGGCGCCACCGAGCCGTGGCAGGGCCGCGTAGACCGGGTCGCGGCTCAGGATCGCGTCGACCTCGCGCAGCCGCCACATCGGGGTGCGCGGGAACAGGTGGTGCACCAGGTGGAAGCCCTCGCCGTCGATCTCCCCCAGGAGGAACCGGGTGCCCCACCCGTAGACCCGGTTCCAGGACATGTAGATGTCCACCCGGGGCGCGGTCTCGATCAGCGGGAAGTGCTCCATCAGCTCGGCCACCGCACCGATCCACACCTGGGTGGTGACCAGCGGCACGAACCAGAGCAGCACCAGCCACATCCACCAGCCGCCCAGCACGGCCCAGAGGAGCACCCCGGCCAGCACGACCACCCGCAGCGCGCGCTCGGCCGGCTGCTCGCCCGCCGCGACGATGCGGTGGCGCAGCAGGTAGAGCACGTACGAGGCGGTCGCCCTCGGCGTCACCACGGTGAGCAGGTAGCGGCGCAGCGCGTCGCGGCTCATCTCGTCCCCGCACAGCGCGTTGTCCTTGTACTGCTGGTAGTCCGGGTCCCGGTCCGGGTCGCCGAGCCGGCCGTGGTGCTCGCCGAGGTGCGACGCCCGGTACCCGGTGAAGCTCTGCAGCACCGGGTACCCGCCGAGGACCGCCCCGATCACGCTGCCGGTCCGGTGGTCGGCCATGAACACCCGGTGGGTCGCCATGTGCAGCATCCCGGCGATCCCCCGCTGCCGGCCCCCGATGAAGAACACCGCCACCAGGTAGACCGGCAGCGCCAGCCACCAGGGCGCGTGCTGCCACGACAGGATCGAGGCCGCGCACCAGAAGGCGATCCAGGCCCAGTGCGTGACGGCTTCGAGCGGACCGTGCCAGTTGTCCGGCCGGGACGCGGCCCGGACCGCGGCCATGATCTCGGGCGCGAAACGGTACCGCTCGGCTAGAGCAGAATCGGCCACGGTCTCTCTCCTCACTCAGTGCTGTCCAACTGGCGGCTCTCCCCAGTCAGACATCCGGGCCACGATGTCGGCAACCAGCTCGGCCTCCCGAGCCCGGAGGTAGAAGTGGTCCCCGTCGAACACCCGCCCGGCGGCGCTGCCGGAGGTCAGCTCACCCCAGGCGGCCAGCTCACGCGGCACGTCCCCGGGGTCGCCGCTGCCCCCGTACGCGGCGATCGGGCACCGCAGCCGCACCGGGTCGTCGCGGTGGTACGACAGCGACGCCCGGACGTCGGCCAGCAGCGGCGGCAGCACCAGCTCGCGCAGTTCCGGGTGGTCGAACACGGCTGGGTCGGTCCAGCCGGCCTCGCGGGCCTCGGCCTCGACGGTGGCGTCGTCCATGACCTCGTGCGACGGCGCGGACCGGTGCGGGGCGAGCTGGCCGGAGAGGAACAGACCCGCCGGCCCGGGCCCGCCACCAGCCTCCAGGCGGATCGCGACCTCGTAGGCGACGAGGCTGCCCATGCTGTGCCCGAACAGGAACAGGGGCCGGTCGGCGTAGGGCGCCAGCGCCGGGGCCACCGCGTCGGCGATCTGCACGACCGACGGCATCAGCGGCTCGGCCAGCCGGTCGTGGCGGCCCGGGTACTGCACGCTGATCAGCTCGGTGGTGGCCGGCAGCCGGTCGAGCCACGAGCTGTAGGCGCTGGCCGTGCCGCCGGCGTGCGGCAGGCACACCAGCCGCGCCGCCGGGTCCTGGCGGGGCCGAGGCCGGCGCAGCCAGCGCGCCGACGCGCCGGAGGTGTCCGTTGTCGTGGGTGCGGTCATCGAGGACTCCCGTCAGTCGCGGGTCTGAGGCCAGAATCCGCATGTGATTCTTTGCGAGGGATGCGTCTGGGACGGACTTGCGATGGATAGTGCCCCGGCCGGCGCGCCGGTCGCGATCGGTGGGCGGCTCGACCCGGCCACCGTGATCGGCGGCTACCGGCACGGCACCTACCCGATGCCGGCCGCGACGCCGGCTGACATCGAGGTGAATCACGCCCTGTACGAGGACGCGGTGGAGTCCGGGGCGACCGTGGTGCTCGACTCGCCGCTGCCCGACCCGTACGCGCTGGTCTGGTGGTCCCCGGATCCCCGGCCGGTGATCCCGTACGGCGGGTTGGCCAAGGCACGCAGCCTGATGAAGCTGTTGCGCAACCGGCTGACCTGGACCACCACCACGAACAAGGACTTCGCCCGGGTGCTGGCCGAGTGCCGTCGGGACCGCACCCCCGAGTGGCTGACCACCGAGTTGTGCGAGTGCATGATCACGCTGAACGAGCTGGGCTGGGCGCACAGTGTCGAGGTGTGGGAGCACGAGGAGCTGGTGGGCGGCGCCATCGGCATCGGCGTCGGAGAGGTGTTCGTCCTGGACACCTGTTTCCACCGGCGCGACAACGCGTCGAAGGTGGCGCTGCTCGACATGGAGCACCGGCTCGCCGGCACCGGCGTGACGCTGCTGGACGTCGAGTGGGACAGCGAGCGCAACCAGCGGCTCGGCGCCGGGCCGCTGCCGCGCGGCGAGTTCCTGGCGACGCTGGCCCGCGGCAGCGATCCGGTGCCTCTGGCCGGGGGTGAGGAGCCGGTACGGCGCCTCGGTTTCCTGCGCACGCCGGGGTAGCGGCCGCTGCCCCCTAAACAGGTGAGTCCCGCGTGTCCGGCCAGGTGGTCAGGATGATCGAAGACCGTGTGTCTTCGTTCGACCGTTGAGGCCGTGACAAGGAACGGGGCTGATCCAGTGCCGGTCAACACCTCTAGATCCACCCTTGATGCCGAGCCGCTCGCCGGCCGGGACGAACCTGTCGTGCGGCTGCCGATCTCCGCCATCCGCGATGCCGACTCGCCGCGATCCGCGGGCGTGGACATGGCGTACGCGAGAGCCATGGCGGAGATGGAGGCGGACCTGCCACCGATCGTGGTGCACCGCGCGACCATGCGGGTCGTCGACGGCATGCACCGGCTCGCCGCCGCCCGGCTCCGCGGCGAGCAGGAGATCTGCGCGCGGATGTTCGACGGGGACGACCACGAGGCGTTCCTGCTGGCCGTGCGGCTCAACGTGTCGCACGGGATGCCGTTGACGATCGCCGATCGGCGCGCCGCCGCGATCCGGATCATCCAGAGCCACCCGCAGCTGTCCGACCGGGCGATCGCCTTCACCGCCGGGCTGGCCGCGAAGACCGTCGGCTCGCTGCGCCGCGGGATGGACGGGCCGCCGGTCGAGGCGCGCATCGGCCGCGACGGGCGGGTCCGCCCGATCAACGGGGCCGCCGGCAGGCAGGCCGCGGCCGAGCTGATCGCCGTGCATCCGGAGGCGACGCTGCGCCGGATCGCTCAGGAGGCCGGCATCTCGGTGGAGACCGCGCGCAGTGTCCGGGCGCGCCTGCGCGCCGGCGAGGACCCGGTGCTGGACAGGCGGACCCGCCCGGATCGCGGTGACCGTGGCGTCGACCGGCAGATGACGGTGAAGCTGCCGGAGGCCGACCCCTCCCAGGAGCTGCGCTCGCTGCTGGACACCATCCAGCGGGATCCGTCGCTGCGCTACACCGAGTCCGGCCGGGTGCTGCTGCGCTGGCTGGGCCCGCGGGTGCTGGTGCCCGACGAGATCCCGCTGTCGCTGAGCCACATCCCGCCGCACTCGCGGCTCAATCTCGGGTCGCTGGCGCGGTCCTGCGCGGCGGCGTGGATCCAGCTCGCGATGGGGCTGGAGGACGAGTACGGCCACACCGGCTGAGAACCCGGCGGGAACGCGACGGGCCGGTCTCCTGGTGGACACCGGCCCGTTCCGTGCGGTGTGTCAGCGAGAGCGTGTGCTGCTCGACGCCGCCACCCGGATCCGCAGCCACAGCCGCCGCAGATAGGGCACGTGGGGCGGTGCCGTGCCGTTGCTCGCGTACTCGCCCGGAGGCACCCCGATCCGGTCGGGGTGCACGCAGACCGGGACGCCCGACTCCGGGATGGTGCGGTAGCCGATCTCGCGGTCGAACCGGGTCGACGACTTCGGCCGGTCCGCCACGTCGAACGCGCCCACCCGGAACCACCGGACCGGGCACGCCCTGCAGAACGGTGAGGTCCGCCGCTGCGGCCCGCTCATTCCGCCTCGCTCAGCCGGGTGGCGAGGGCGGCCACGGTCGGCGCCTCGAAGAGGGTACGCAGCGCGACCGGACGCTCGACGACCTCACCGACCTTGGTGACGACCGCGACCGCCAGCAGCGAGTGGCCGCCCAGCTCGAAGAAGTTGTCCCGCAGGCCGACCCGCGGCACGGCCAGCACCTCCGCCCAGATCGCGGCGATGCTCTCCTGCAGCGGCGTGCTCGGCGGCTCGTACTCGGCCGCCCCGGCCCACTCCGCCTCGTCGTCGGGCCGCGGCAGCAGCGCCCGGCTGAGTTTCCCGCTCGGCGTCCGCGGCAGCTCGGTCACCGTCAGGTAGGCCGCCGGCACCATGTAGTCGGGCAGCCGGTCGGCGAGGAAGGCGCGCAGCTCGGCGGCGGCCGGTGGCGCCTGCGGGTCCGGCACCACGTACGCGACCAGGCGCCGGTCGCCGACGCCGTACCGGTGGGCGCCGACGGCGCACTCCAGCACCTGCGGGTGTCCGGTCAGGACGGTCTCGATCTCGGCGACCTCCACCCGGAACCCGCGGATCTTCACCTGGTCGTCGAAGCGGCCGATGAACTCCAGCTGCCCGGCGGCGTTCCAGCGGACCCGGTCGCCGGTGCGGTACATCCGGGTACCGTCGCCGAACGGGTCGGGCAGGAACCGCTCCGCCGTCAGCTCCGGGCGGCCCAGGTATCCGCGGGCCAGCGGGGTGCCGCCGACGAACAGCTCACCGGCGACCCCGGGCGGCACCGGCCGCAACTCGGAGTCGAGCACATAGGTGCGGGCGTTGTCGAAGGGCCGGCCGATCGGTGGCAGCGCCGGCCACCGCGCGGGGTCCCCGCTGAGCTGGTGCGAGGTGGCCAGGTGCACCTCGATCGGCCCGTACTGGTTGAACAGTGTGCAGTCGGGCAGCCGGGTGAAGAACTCCCGGATCGCCGGGGTGGCCTGCAACTGCTCGCCCGCGGTGAGCACCGCGCGCAGCGACGGCGGGAACCGGTCGAGGCGCACGGCGAGCTCGGCCATGCCCTGCAGGGCCACGAACGGCATGAAGACCCGTTCGATGCGCTGGGTCTCGATGACGTCGAGCAGACGCTCGAAGTCGTGCCGAACCTCCTCCTCGACCATGACCAGCGTCTCGCCCACCGCGAGGGTGGTCATCACCTCCTGGTAGAAGATGTCGAAGCTCAACGCCGCCCACTGCAGGGTCCGGCCGCGGCCGCCGGAGCCCTGGCGCTGCTGCCACCGCACCTGGTTGAGCAGGGCCCGGTGGGACATGGCCACGCCCTTGGGCCGGCCGGTGGACCCGGAGGTGTAGAGCACCCAGGCGGTGTTGCCGGGGTCGGCCAGGTTCGGCGGGACCGCGGTGCCGGCCGTGGCGCCGTCCGGCATGCGGTATGCCAGCACCGGCGCGGACCCGTCGGGGCCGGTGTCGCCGCCGGGCGGGCCGATCAGCAGCCGCAGCTGCGCGTCCTGCGCGATCAGCTGCTGGCGTGCGGCCGGATAGGTGGGGTCGATCGGGACGCAGGCACCGCCGGACTTGAGCACCGCCAGGTTGGCGACCAGCATGTCGAGGGAGCGGGGCAGCGCGATGCCGACCCGCTCGTCGGGTCCGACGCCCCGCTCCCGCAGCTGCCACGCCAGGGCGTTGGCCCGCTCGTCCAGTTCACGGTAGGTCAGTTCCCGCCCGCCGAAGACCGCCGCGACGGCGTCCGGGGTGGCGGCGACCTGCCGCTCGACCACCTGGTGCAGGCAGACGTCGTCGTCGTACCGGGTGACCGGGCCGTTCCAGACCTCGAGGACCTCGTGCCACCGCTCGGCGGACATCAGGGGCAGGTCGTCGATCGGCACGGCCGGTGTGGCGACCACCCCGGCCAGCAGGGTGACCAGGTATTCGGCGAGGCGCTGCATGGTGGCGCGCTCGAAGAGCGCGGTCTGGTACTCCAGCCCGACGACCAGCCCCCCGGTCTCGTCCTCCTGGGCGAAGAGCGTGAGGTCGAACATCGCCTTGCGCTCGTCCGGCTCGATCGGGGTGACGGTCAGCCCGTCGAGCATGTCGAACGGCTCGGCCCTGAGGTAGGTGAACAGCACCTGGAACAGCGGCTGCACGGCCATGTCCCGCTGCGGCCGCAGCTCGGCCACGAGGCGGTCGAACGGCGCGTGCCGGTGCTCGTAGGCCTCCAGCAGCCGCGGCTGGAGCTGACCGAGCAGCTCGGTGAAGGTCGGCCGCCCGGCCAGGTCGGCGCGCAGCACGACCGGGTTGACGAAGTGGCCGATGTTGGCGTCGACGTCCGGGCGCGCCCGCCCGTCGACGATCATCCCGACGCTCACGTCGGTCTGCCCACTCCACCGGTACAGCAGCGTGTGGAAGGCCGCCAGCAGCACCATGAACAGCGTGGCGCCCTCCTGCCGGGCCAGCCGGCGCAGCCCGTCGGCCACTTCGGGCGGCACCGGCACCTCGAGGTTGTCGCCGTCGAGTTCGGCGGTGGCCGCCCGGGGGCGGTCGGTCGGCAGGTCGAAGGTGTGCGGTGCGCCGGCCAGCCGCTGCGTCCAGTAGTCCATGTGCCGCCTGGTCTCGGCGGCGTCCCGGCTGTTCTGCCACAGGGCGTAGTCGGCGTACTGCATGCCCAGTTCGGGCAGCTCGGCCGGGGTGCCGGTCCGGTGGGCCCGATAGAGGGTGCGCAACTCCTGGTAGAGGTTGGCGTGCGAGGGCCCGTCGAGCACCAGATGGTACGACCGGAACACCAGCACGTGCTCGGTGGGCGAGAGTCGGATCAGCTCGGTCCGGAAGTTCTGCGGCACGGAGATGTCGAACCGGTACTCGGCGTACATCCGCTTGCGGTCGTTGAGCCACTGCTGCTGCTCGTCGGCGGACCTGTCGGAGATGTCCAGGAAGGTGAAGCGGTCGTCGCCGGGCGGATCCACCACCTGCACGCCGATGCCGTCGCGCGCCGGGAACGCCGTACGCAGGATCTCATGCCGTCGGATGATGTCCGCGATCGCCGACCGCAGCGCCGCCACGTCGAGGTCGCCGCTGATGGCGTGCAGCGCCGTCTGGTTGTACGCCGCACCCAGCACGCCCATCTGCTCGAGGAACCACATGCCCTGCTGGTGGTCGGAGAGCGGGATGACGTCCGGCCGGGCGGCCGGCGCCGGGTCGGCGCGCATCGCGGCGATCACCTCGTCGCGCCGCTCGCGGAGCATCGCCAGCCGTTCACCGTCGAGCGCGCCGGCGGGCCGGTAGCGCAACCGGCCGTCCTGCAGCCACAGCTGTACGCCGGCCACGCGCAGTTCTTCCAGGAAGTCGGAGATCGCTATCACGGGCTGCCCTCTCTCGGCGGACCGCTCAGCGGGTGCTGAGCGGACGCAGGTCGGTCCAGTGCTGCGTGACGTAGTCCAGGCACGCCTGCCTGCTGTCCTCGCCGTGGACGATGCGCCACCCGGCCGGCACCGCCCGGCGGCTGGGCCACAACGAGTGCTGTTCCTCGTCGTTGACGAGCACCAGGAAACGGCCTTCCGAGTCGTCGAACGGGTTCATCTCGACTCCCCTTTCACGAGGGTTGGGTACGCGGCGGCCGAGCGGGCCTCGCGGTCGCGCTCGACCTGCTGCCGCGGATAGACGAAGGGCAGCAGCAGACCCGCCATCGATGTGGTGACCAGCGCCATCAGGACCATGAGCGAGTACAGCCCCTGATCGAGCAGGCCGATCTCGAGACCGACCGCGAGCACGATCAGTTCGGTGAGTCCCCGGGTGTTGACCAGCAGGGCCAGCGCGGTGCTGTGCCGGGGTGACACCCGCACGAGCCGCGCGGCCGTGAAGGCGCCGGCCATCTTGCCGCCGATCGCGATCAGCAGGATCAGCAGCAGCAGGCCGAACTCGCGGGCGTCCATCCCGGACAGGTTCACCGCGAAGCCGGCGACCACGAAGAAGGGTGGCAGCAGCACGATCCGGTCGAACCGCTCGACCCAGGGCAGCACCCGTCGGCGCAGGCCGGCGGCGCCGGAGCGGGGCATCACCGCCCCGAGCAGGAACGCGCCGAAGATCAGGTGCAGTCCCATCCACTCGGTCGCCGCGGACGACAGCCACAGCGCGCCGGCGATCACGACCAGCAGGCCGGCGCCGCGGGTGATCCGGGCGGCGGACCCCCGTTCCGGTCCGGCCGGGCGGCGCCGCGCGAGTCGGGCCAGCGCCGGTCGCACCACCCCGACGAGGATCGCCACGAAGGGCAGCACCAGCAGCATCCGCCAGGGCCAGTCGTCGCCGTACGAGAGGGCGACCAGCACCGCGAGCATCGCCCAGGCGACGACGTCCCCGACCGCGGCCACGGCCAGCGCCAGGCCGCCGACGGGCGTGTCGATCAGCTGGCGGTCGGTGAGGATCCGGGCCAGCACCGGGAACGCGGTGATCGACATCGCCGTGCCGACGTACAGGCAGAACAGCACCGCGGTGCGCCCGGAGCGGTCGCCGACGATGCCGATCGCGAAGAGGCTGCCGAGGACGAACGGCACGACCATCGAGCCGATCGACAACGCCAGCACGATCCTGCTCTGCCCGTTCAGCGGGCTGTCGGCCAGATGCAGGCCCACGAGGAACATGAAGACGCAGACGCCGATGGAGGCGATCGTCGCGAGCGCCGGGCGGATCTCGGCCGGGAACAGCGTCCGCGTGATCGCGCCGTGGAACAGGGTCGGGCCGAGCAGGATGCCGCCGGCGATCTCGCCGATCACCTCCGGCTGGCCGATCCGGCGGCACAGGAGCCCGAGGACCCGGGCGACAACGATGATCACCAACAGGGCGAGGAACAGCGGCGCAACCGTGCCCATAGCCATCCGTCCATCCCTTCGCCCGCCACCGCGTGATCGACAGTAGGCAGGACCGGCCGGGGCGGCGCAGTCACGCGAACCGGCGACGAGACGACCGGCGCCGGGCCGGCTCATCCACTGTGGCGCAGGGCGTTTGCGCACGTCAGAGGCGAGCGCGGCCCACCGAGATGAAGGATCTTACGGTTGCCGCCGGAGCAAGTTCATGTCCCCGATTGGCGCGACCCCCGGGCCAACCTCAACGGTCGGATAATCGCTAATGGCTGTAGATCACGGCCTCTCGATCGATAGCGTTGGATCATTCCGGTGGCCGGTCACGGCCATGGGACGGCCCTGCCGTGTGCCCGCTGTACGGGGTGCCCGGCGGCGGCGGCCCATGGTCCGCCTGCCACTGGGCCAGATGATGGAGAACCCATCCAGGTGCCTACCGGGGGAACTGTGCTTCGCGTTGATGCCCTGATCAGCAGCCCGATCTATCTCGTCGGCCTCATGCAGATTCTCTCCGATGAAGGGATTGCCCTCGTCTCGACCCGCCAGTCTCCCGCCGATCCGATGTCCTGGCTCGCTGACGCGGCCCTGATCGACGACGATGCCCTCGGGGCGGCGGACTGCCTGGACGAGATCGCCGAGGCGGCCCGGACCACGGCGGTCCTGGTCCTGCTCAACGACTGGTCCTTACCGGCCGAGGAGTATCTGCAGGCCGGCGCCAAAGGTGTGATCCACAAACACGAGTCCGCCGAGAACCTGGTCGCGGCGCTGCGAGCCGTGACCGCCGGCGCGCAGGTGCTACCCGAGGGCCATACCGCAACATCTCGGTCGGAACGTCACGAGCCATCCGTATTGAACCTCTCGGAGCGAGAGGAACAGGTGCTCAGCCAGATCTCCCGGGGCTTGACCCACGGACAGATCGCCACCCGGCTCGGCATCAGCCCGCACACCGTCGACACGTATGTCAAGCGCATCCGCGCCAAGCTCGGCGTCGGCAACAAGGCCGAGCTCACCCGGGTCGCGCTGCTCAGCCGGCTGACCAAGGCCGTCGCGTGACCGGAGGCCGCATGCCCCTCGCCGTCCGTCCCCCCGACCAGCAGGTCACCACCGAACTTCAGGCGGTCGAGCACCGCCGGCAGCAGGCCCTCGTCGACGCCGACCTGGACGCCCTGGACGAGATCTTCGACGACACTCTCGTGCACACCCACGCGCACGGCATCACCCACACCAAGACCCAGCTCCTGGAGCACACCGCCAGCCGGCGCCCCTATCTCGGCATCACCCGGGGCGAGTTGCTCATCCGGCTCGTCGGCGACGTCGCCGTCATCACCGGCCCGCTCACCAACCTTCTGCGTACGCCGGACGGCGGGGAACGCACCCTCGCGGGCGTCGCCACCCAGATCCTGCGCCGCGACGAGCGCGGCGGCTGGCGCTTCCTCAGCTTCCAGATGACCCCGTACGCCCAACCGAAGTGAGGTACCCATGACCGGTGACCAGGACGCGCTGGAGAGAGGACATCTGCCGCCCGCCACGTACGGGGTGCGGCTGGTCGGCAGGGCGCAGGTCAACAACCCGTCCGGGGCCGGCCTCGAACGGCACATCTGCGACCTGGCGGCGTACCGGAATCATGCCTTTCTGACCGCCTACCGTGAGCCGACCTGTGAGCGGACCGGCGCCTATGTCATCGACATCAGCGATCCGCGGGCGCCGTTCGAGGTCGAGAGCGCGTTCATGGAGACCACGACAGGGAACTACGTCGGTGAGGGTCCCGGCGTCATCGAGGTCGACAACGAGCACTTCCGCGGTGCGCTGTTCGTCCACGGCAACGAGATCTACGCCCAGGCACACGCCCCGGACCCGACCGGGCCGCGCCAGCGGGGCGGCATCAACATCTGGGACGTCACCGACCCGGAGCACGCCCGGCTGCTGACCGCCCATGCCGGCGACTACACCGACGTCGACGGCTCACCGCTGGAGCAGGCCGTCGAGGTCTACTACGTGTTCCCGTGGACCAACGACCTCACCGGCCGCACCTACGTCGCCATGGTCACGGTCAAGATCACCACTGACATCTGCATCATGGACATCACCGACCCGCGCAACCCGACGATGGTCAACTCCCTCGACCTGCGGGTGCCGCCGTTCGGCGTCGTCCAGGAGTCCCCGCCGGGCCTCAACTCGGTGTTCGCCCACGCCGTCAGCGTGCAGCGGACCGGCGACCGCTATGTCATGAACGCGACGTACTGGGACGGCGGGTACGTGCTGCTCGACGTGACCGACCCGACGCCGGGCAACGTCTCGATGATCGCCCAGTCCTTCTACGCCGAGTTCGACGAGGAGCGCGCCAAGCGCGGGCAGCAGGTCGCGCCGGAGGGCAACGCCGAACACTCCGCTCTCTCCCCCGACGGCCGGTACCTGGTCGGCGCCGACGAGAACTACGAGGCGGTCCGCCTGATCGGCACCATCACGTCGGGACCGGACGCCGGCCTGGAGTTCACCGCGGCGTGGAGCCCGGACACCGCGCCGATCGACGACGAGAACGGCATCTCCGGCACACCCACCTTCGTCGGCAACGGCTGCCCGGGCACGGTCCCGCCCGGCCGCGGGATCGCGCTCATGGAGCGTGACGCCTCGCTGCTGACCGCCGGGTCGAATCCGGGGTGCTCGTTCCAGGAGAAACTGGACGCCGTCGCCGCGGCCGGCTACCAGGCGGGCATCGTCTTCAACCGCCAGGGTCCGGACGCGCTGCACCAGTACCCCACGTCGGCCAAGGGACCGATCCCGCTGATCTTCGTCAACCGCCTCACCGGTCTGCGGCTGCTCGGGGTCACCGGCGTGACCGAGGAGACGGCCGGGTCGACCGCGACACCGGCCACGCCGGCCATCCCCGCGATCGACCTCCGGTCGGTGTTCAACGGATGGGGCTACCTGCGGCTGTTCGAGGCGGACATCCCGGGCGGTTCACTCGCCCAGATCGATACGTACGCCCCCCCGGAGTCGCAGGACCCGAAGTACGCGACCGGCTTCGGTGACCTCTCGGCGTCGCACGTCGCGATCGACCCGGACCGCCGGCTGGCCTACGCCACCTTCTACTCCGGCGGGTTGCGCGTGCTGAGCTACGGCCCGGACGGCCTGCGGGAGGTCGGCGCCTACTGCGAGCCCGGCAACGACTTCCTGGGCGTGGTGGTCCACAAGGTCGGTGCCAAGAACTACGTGCTGGTCACCGACCGCAACTACGGGCTCTACATCTTCGACGTCTGATCGCCGGAACGCTGGTGGCGGGGGGGCGCGGGGGGCCCCCCCCCCCGGGGGGGGCCGGGGGGGGGGCCGCCCGGGGGGGGGGGGGGGGGGGCCGGGGGGGGGGTGTCCCGGAAGCCGGGGGGCGGGGCGGGGGGGGGGCGCGGGGGGGGGGGGGGGGCGGGGCGGCCGCGGGGGGGGGGGGGGGGGGGGGGGGGGGGGGGGGGGGCGGGGGGCCCCCCCCCCCCCCCCCCGGCCCTGGTCGTACGGCAGAAACGGCCGGGCCGTGTCACCTGCCGGTCCGTCCCTCGCCTCTGATCGACTCGACGTCATTGAATTCGGGGTGTCCGGGTGAGGTTGTCAGCCCGACTTCAATGACACCGAGTGGATCTGCGCCCGGAGCCCGGCGTGGGTCAGTACGACTTGTCCTGGCCGAGGACGTGCTGGGCGACGAAGTTGAGGATCATCTCCCGGCTGACCGGGGCGATCCGACCGGCCCGGACGGCGCCGAGCAGGGTCGCCACCCCGTACTCGGTGGTCATGCCGGCCCCGCCGAGGGCCTGCACCGCGGTGTCCACGGCGAGCGCGGCGGCCTCGCCCGAGGCGTACTTGGCCATGTTGCCGGCCACGCCGGCCTCCAGGTCACGGCCGGCGTCGTAGAGCACTGCCGCCTTATGGATCATCAGGCGGGCCAGTTCCACCTGCACGGCGGCGTGCGCGAGCGGGTGTGCGACCCCCTGGTGGGAGCCGATCGACCGGCCACCCCAGACCTTCCGGGTGGCCGTGTACTCCGAGGCGCGTTCGATCGCGTACCGGCCGGTGCCGGCGCCCATGGCGGCGACGGTGATGCGTTCGGGGTTGAGCCCGGCGAACAGGGCCGGCAGCCCGGCGTCCAGGGACTCGCCGACCAGGGCGTCGGCGGGCAGCCGCACCTCGTCGAGGTAGAGCAGGAACTGGTTCTCCGGGGACAGGATCTCCATGTCCAGCTTGGACCGGGTCAGGCCCGGCGCGTCGGTGGGCACGACGAACAGCGCCGGCTTGAGCTTGCCCGTGGCCGCATCCTCGGTACGCGCCACGACCAGCACGTACTGCGCCTCGTCGACCCCGGAGATGTAGCACTTGCGGCCGGAGAGCAGCCAGTCGTCGCCGTCGCGGCGGGCGACCGTGCCGAGGCGGTGGAAGTTCGACCCGGCCTCCGGCTCGGTGATCGCGAAGACCACCTTGAGCGAGCCGTCCGCGAAGCCGGGAAGAAAGCGCTTGCGCTGCTCCTCGGTGCCGTGCCTGTTGATCACGGTCGCGGCGATGGCCGGGGAGACCACCAGCAGCAGGAGCGGGCAGCCGGCGGCGGCCAGCTCCTCGCAGACGATGGCCAGCTCGGTGATGCCGCCGCCTCCGCCGCCGTACTCGCCGGGGATGTTGACGCCGAGGTAGCCGAGCCGGCCGGCCTCGTTCCACAGCTCGGTGGTGTGCCCGCCGGTCTTCGCCTTCTCGACGAAGTAGCCGTGGCCGTACTTGCGGCCCAGCGCCCGGACGGCGTCGCGGAGCTGGTCCTGCTCGGGGGTGAGGTCGACGTTCATCGGGGGTCCTCCTCAGGATTGACCACGGCCAGCACGGCGCCCGTGTCGACCTGGCCGCCGGCCGGGACCGGCAGCTCGGCGACCACGCCGTCGGTGGGGGCGAGCACGGGGTGTTCGAGCTTCATCGCTTCCAGGGTCAGCAGCAGGTCACCGGCGGCGACCCGCTGGCCGACCGTGACGTGCACGCGGGTCACCGCGCCGGGCAGCGGCGCGACCAGCGACCCGGCGGCCAGCTCCGCGGTGGGCAGGGGGAGGCGCGGCAGCTCGGTGAGGCTCGCCGCGCCGTCCGGGCCGTCCACGAAGACCTCCGACCCCACCCGGTGTACGCGGAACGCGCGCCGGACGCCGTCGACGTCGAGCACCACCCGGTCCGGTGCGGCCTCGACCACGCTCACGGCCGGTGTCGGGTCGCCCTCCGGCAACGACCATTCCGCGAGCGCACCCCTGCGGTCCAGGCGGTAGCGGGCCTCGATCTCGCCGTCCGGACCGGTGAAGCGGGTGACCTGCGGGAACGCCGGCACGTTGCGCCAGCCCGAGGGCAGCCCGGCCAGCACCGACGCCGAGGCGCGGCGGCCGGCGGCCGAGGCGAGGGCCCCAGCCAACGCGACCAGGGGGAGTTGGTCGGCGGGCAGCAGCGGCTCGAAGACCTCCGGGTGTCGCTCCAGGAAGCCGGTGTCGACGTCCGCCGCCGCGAATTCCCGGCTGCGCAGCACCCGGACCAGCAGGTCCCGATTGGTGGTCACCCCGTGGAACTCGGCGCGGGCCAGCGCCCCGGCCAGCGTTCGGGCCGCCTCCGCCCGGGTGGGACCCCAGGCGACCAGCTTGGCGAGCATCGAGTCGTAGTGGACGCCGACCGTCGAGCCGTCGACCACGCCGGAGTCGAGCCGCAGGCCGCGCGTCGGGGAGAACTCACCGGCCACCCCCGGGACCGCGAAGCGGCGCAGGGTTCCCGTGGCCGGACGGTAGCCCTGGGCCGGGTCCTCGGCGCAGAGGCGTGCCTCGATCGCGTGACCCTCGGTCGGCGGCGTCGTCGCCAGCGGCAGCGGCTCGCCCTCGGCGACGAGGATCTGCAGCCGGACCAGGTCGAGCCCGGTGACCGCCTCGGTGACCGGGTGCTCGACCTGGAGGCGGGTGTTCATCTCCAGGAAGTGGAAGTCCCCGTCGGGCGCGAGCAGGAACTCGACCGTGCCCGCGCCGACGTAGCCGACCGCCCGACCGGCGGCCACCGCCGCCTCGTGCAGCCGCTCCCGCAGCCCGTCGGGCAGGACCGCCGGGGCCTCCTCGACGATCTTCTGGTGCCGCCGCTGGATCGAGCAGTCCCGCTCGCCGAGGGCCACCACCGTGCCGTGGCTGTCGCCGAGGATCTGCACCTCGACGTGCCGGCCGCGTTCGACGTACCGCTCGATGAAGACCGTGCCGTCGCCGAAGGCCGACGCCGCCTCGCGGCGCGCGGAGGCGACGGCCTCGGCCAGTTCGGCGGCGTCCCGGACCACGCGCATGCCGCGACCGCCGCCCCCGGCGGACGCCTTCACCAGCACCGGAAAGCCGGTGATGTCGTCGGCGTCGGTCCAGGTGGGCAGCATCGGCACGCCCGCCTCGGCGAGCAGCGCCTTGGCCTCCATCTTGTCGCCCATCGCGGCGATCGCCTTGGAAGGCGGGCCGACCCAGGTCAGGCCGGCGTCGGTGACCGCCGTGGCGAACTCGGCGTTCTCCGCGAGAAACCCGTAGCCCGGGTGGACGGCGTCCGCGCTGGCCCTGCGGGCCGCGTCGAGGATGAGGTCGATCCGGAGGTACGTCTCGGCGGGCGTGTTCCCCGGCAGGTGGACGGCCTGGTCGGCCTCGGCGACGAACGGCGCGTCGGCGTCGGCGTCGGAGTGCACGGCGACGGTCCCGATGCCGAGCGTCCGGCAGGTGGCGAAGACCCGGCGGGCGATCTCGCCCCGGTTGGCCACGAGAAGTCTGTTGATCACGAGTCAGCCCCCTACATCCGGAAGACGCCGAAACCGTCGGCGCCCTTCACCGGTCCGTTGTGGATCGCCGACAGGCAGAGCCCGAGGACGGTACGGGTGTCCCGTGGGTCGATCACCCCGTCGTCGTAGAGCCGGCCGGAGAGGAAGAGCGCCCCGGACTGGGACTCGATCTGCTGCTCGACCATCATCCGCATCGCGGCGTCGGAGTCCTCGTCGTAGTCGCGGCCCCGTGCGGCGGCGGCCTGCCGGGCGACGATCGACAGCACCCCGGCCAGCTGCGCCGGACCCATCACCGCCGACTTGGCGTTCGGCCAGGTGAACAGGAACCTCGGCTCGTACGCCCGGCCGCACATGCCGTAGTTGCCGGCACCGTAGGAGGCGCCCAGGTTGACCGTCAGGTGCGGCACCCGCGAGTTCGACACCGCGTTGATCATCAGGGCGCCGTGCTTGATGATCCCCCGCTGCTCGTACTCGGTGCCGACCATGTAGCCGGTGGTGTTCTGGAGGAAGACCAGCGGTGTGTCGGCGGCGTTGGCGAGCTGGATGAACTGGGCCGCCTTCTGGGCCTCCTCGCTGAACAGCACGCCCCGGGCATTGGCCAGGACGCCGACCGGGTACCCGTGCAGCTCGCCCCAGCCGGTGACCAGTGCGGTGCCGTACGCCGGCTTGAACTCGTCGAACTCGCTGCCGTCGAGGACCCGGGCCAGGACCTCACGCGGGTCGAAGGGCACCTTGAGGTCGCCGCTGGCGATGCCCAGCAGCTCCTCCGGGTCGTACTTCGGGGGCTGCGGCACCGGGTTGCGCGGTGGCGGGCCGTGCTTGCGCCAGTTCAGCCGGCGGACGCACTGCCGGGCCAGCCGGATGCCGTCCCGCTCGTCGGAGGCGAGGAAGTCCGCGAGGCCCGACGTGGTGGCGTGCATGGCCGCGCCACCGAGGGACTCGTCGTCGGCGTCCTCGCCGGTGGCCATCTTCACCAGCGGCGGCCCGGCCAGGTACACCTGCGAGCGCTCCCGGATCATGATCGTGAAGTCCGACATGCCCGGCACGTACGCGCCACCCGCCGTGGCGTTGCCGAAGACCACGCTGACCGTGGGAATCTTCTCGGCGGAGAGCCGGGTCAGGTCGCGGAACACCCGTCCGCCCGGGATGAAGATCTCCGCCTGGGTCGGCAGGTCCGCCCCGGCCGACTCGACCAGGTTGACCATCGGCAGCCGGTTGGCCAGGGCGATCTCGCCGGCCCGCCGGGTCTTCGCGAGCGACCACGGGTTGACCGCGCCGCCGCGTACGGTCGGGTCGTTGGCCACGATCAGGCACTCGACGCCCTCGACCACGCCGATGCCGGTCACCACGCTGGCACCGACCGGGAAGTCCGTGCCGTACGCCGCCACCGGGGACAGCTCCAGGAACGGGCTGTCCGCGTCCACCAGCAGCTCGATCCGCTCCCGGGGGAGCAACTTGCCACGCTTGTGGTGCCGGGTCACGTACTTCTCGCCGCCGCCGGCGCGGGCCTGGTCGAGGGCGGCGTCCAACTCCACCAGGCGTTCCCGCAGCGCCTCGCGGTTGGCCGCGAACGCCGGCGAGGACGGGTCGACCGAGCTGTCCAGTGTGGTCATCTACAGGCCCATGCCCTTCGCGATGATCTCGTTCATGATCTCGGTGGTGCCGCCGCCGATGCCGAGGATCCGGGCGTCCCGGTAGTGCCGTTCCACCTCGGCGTCGCGCAGGTAGCCGAAGCCGCCGTGCAGTTGCAGCGCCGCGTCGACCACCTCGGCGCACGCCGCGACGGCGACGTTCTTCGCCATCGCCACCTCGGTCACCACCGGCTCGCCCGCGGCGACGCGGGTGGCCACCACGTGCACGTACGCCCGGGCGGCCTCGGCGCGGGTGTGCATCTCCGCGAGCCGGTGCCGGACGAGTTGCCGGCTGGCCAGCGGGCGGCCGAAGGTCGACCGGTCCCGGCACCAGCGGGTGGCCAGCTCGACGCAGCGCTGCGCGGTCGCGTACGCCTGCGTGGCCAGCGAGAGGCGTTCGGCGGCGAAGTGCTGCATGATCGCCAGGAAGCCGGTGTGCTCCTCGCCGACCCGGTTCGCCACCGGTACGCGGACGTCGACGAACGACAGCTCGGCGGTGTCCGAGCAGTGCCAGCCGAGCTTCTCCAGCCGCCGCCCGACGGTGAAGCCGGGCGTGCCCTTGTCGATCACCAGCAGGGTGAGCCCGTTGCCGGTGGAGACCGCGGTGGTCACGAAGTCCGCCCGGATCCCGCTGGTGATGTAGGTCTTCGACCCGTTCACCACGTAGTGGTCGCCGTCCCGGCGGGCTCTGGTGCGGATGCCGGCCACGTCGGAGCCACCGTCCGGCTCGGTGACCGCCAGGGCGCCGATCGTCGTCCCGGCGAGGGTGGGCCGGACGTAGCGGTCGATGAGATGCTGCGGACCGGAGGCCGAGTCGCTCGGAACGCCGCAAGCGGCGAGGATGTGCGGCAGCGCGATCCCGTGCGTGAACAGGGCCGCGACCAGGCCGGACGAACCACCGGAGCGGATGATCTCCTCGGTCACGATGATCGAGTCCAGCAGGTCGCCGCCGCTGCCGCCGACGGACTCTCCGAAGCCGACGCCCAGCAGGCCGATCTTCGCGGCGGTGGCGTGCAGGCTGCGCGGGACCTCGCCGGCCCGCTCCCAGTCGTCCAGGTGCGGCAGCACCTCGCGGGTCACGAAGGCGCGGGTGAGCTCGCGCAGCTGCCGTCGCTCGGGGGTTTCCACCATGGTCACCGGGTCACTCCTGATGCCGGCAGGTCGACGATCCGGGAGCGGAGCAGCTCACCGAGCGCCTTGGCCTGGGGGTCGAACCGGGTGGAGGCGGCCACTCCCTGGCCGAGCAGCCCCCGGATGACGAAGTTGACCGCGCGCAGGTTCGGCAGCTCGTACCGCTCCACGCTCAATGGGGCGGTCTCCGGCAGCAGCTCGGCCAGCCGCTCGACGGTGAGCCAGCCGCGCAGCCACTCCCACGTCGCGTCGGTCCGCGCCCAGACGCCGAGGTTCGCGTCGCCACCCTTGTCGCCGGAGCGCGCCCCGACCAGTTCCCCGAGCGGCCCCCGCCGGTTCGCGTGGAAGGAAGGGCCCCCGCTTAACGCCTGGTGTTGTACCGGGGGCCCTTCCAAACAGGTCACGGTCGGCGGGGCGATCGGCACCCGTACCCCGTCGGGCAGCACCGCGACGTGCGCCACCTCCGCCTGCGGCACGACGTCCGCCGTGAAGACCCCGTACGGAGTCGCGTCGCCGGGCAGCGTGGTCAGCGTGCAGCCGGGGTACGAGGCCAGGGCCAGCTCCACCGCGGCGGCCGAGAACGCCCGACCGGCCCGCGCCTTGTCGCCGTCCCGCAGGTGTACGTGCAGCAGCGCGCTCGCCGCCTCGGTGTCGGTGGCGTCCACGTGGTCGGTGCGGGCGAGCGTGAACTCCAGCCCGTCCTTGCCGACCGCCTCCTCGATCTGGCCCCGGACCAGGGCCGCCTTCGCGGGGATGTCCAGCCCGCAGAGGACGAACGTCATCGAGTTGCGGAAGCCGCCGAGGTTGTTGACGCCTACCTTGAGGGTGTCCGGCGGGGGAGTTCCCCGGACGCCGTCGACGCGTACCCGGTCCGGCCCGTCCTGGCTCAGCCGCACGGTGTCGAGGTGCGTCACCACGTCCGGTCCCAGGTACGCGGGCGCGCCCACCTCGTACAGCAGTTGGGCGGTGACCGTCTCGACGGTGACCGCGCCGCCGGTTCCCGGATGCTTGGTGATGATCGAGGAGCCGTCCGGGTGCAGTTCCGCGACCGGGAACCCGGGCCGGTGGCCGCCGTCGGGCAGCTCGGTGAAGAAGCTGAAGTTGCCGCCGGTCACCTGGGCGCCGCACTCCAGCAGGTGCCCGGCGACCGTCGCCCCGGCCAGCGCGTCGAGGTCGTCGCGGCCCCACCCGAACCGGGCGATCCCCGGACCCACCACCAGGGACGCGTCGGTGACCCGGCCGGTCACCACCACGTCCGCCCCGGCGTCCAGGCAGGCGGCGATGCCGAACGCCCCCAGGTACGCGTTGGCGGTCAGCGCGTCCGGCCGCTGGAGGGCGTCCCCCTCGACGTACGCGATCCGCGCGTCCAGCCCGAGTCGCTCCGCGAGCGACCCGATCGCGGCGGCCAGCCCGGCGGGGTTCAGGCCGCCGGCGTTGGTCACCAGCCGCACGCCGCGGTCCAGCGCGGTCCCGAGGGTGCCCTCCAGTTGCCGGAGGAAGGTCTTCGCGTACCCGAGGGACGGGTCGCGCATCCGGTCCCGGCCGAGGATCAGCATGGTCAGCTCGGCCAGGTAGTCGCCGGTGAGCACGTCCAGCTCACCGCCGTCGAGCATCTCCCGCCAGGCGGTAGACCGGTCGCCGTAGAAGCCGGACGCGTTGCCGACCCGCAGCACGCCGCTCATGCCTTCACCCCGTCCCGGGGCACGGCGCCCGTCCCGGCCTGCGGCTCGCGGCCGGCTCCGGGTGGGCCGGCGAACGCCTGCGCCACGTCGAGCCACGCGCCGGCGATCGGGCCGGTGGCGACGAGGGCCAGGTCGGCGCGGTGTCGCCGCTGGGTGACCAGCAGGCAGAAGTCCCGCACCGGACCGGCGACCCGGTCGGTGGCGTCGGCCGGACCGTACGCCCAGGTCGCGCCGTCCGGAGTGGAGAGTTCGACCCGCACCGGCGCCGTCGGCACCGGGAGGCCGTGGGCGGCGAAGCCGTGCCCGAGCGTACGGAAGCCGAGGTGCGCGACGTGTCGCAGGCGGACGGTGGCCGGGCGGACGAGGCCGAGCGCGTCGGCGACGTCCTCGCCGTGTGCCCAGGTCTCCATGATCCGTGCGGTGACCATGGAGGCGGGTGACATGCGGGTGCCGTACCACGGGATCTTCTCGCCGGGCGGCGCCGCGGCGAGCGCGGCGGCCAGCGCGGCGCGGCCGGCCCGCCACCGGGCCAGCAGGTCGGGGGGCGGGGCCAGGAACTCCTCCGCACCGTCGTCGACCAGCCGGCTCGGGTCGGGCGCGGAGGTCACCGAGGCGAGGAACGACTCCACGTCGGTGGCGGCCAGCAGCGCCACGTGATCGGTCCAGGCGAGGTGTGCGATCTGGTGCCCGACCGTCCACCCGGGAGCCGGCGTGGGTCGCGCCCAGTCCTCCGGTGGTCTGCCGGCGACCAGGGCATCCAGGTCCTCGGACTCGTCGGTCAGGTCCGTGAGCAGGTCCTTCAGGTCGACCATGGTGCCTCCGGGGGGTGCGGGCGGCCGGTCAGCGTTGGTGGGGCGCGAGGTTCTCGGGGGTGCGGTTCTCGGGGGTGAGCACGGTGGCGAGCTGGCGCTTCCAGGTGTGCAGCAGCGCGATACGGCGGGACGAGTCGTCGCTCAGCAGGTTGGCCACGCCGAGCCCGCGCAGCAGGTCGAGGGTCGCCTGGACCGCCTCCCGTACGCCCGGACGGCGTTCGTCCACGCCGAGCAGGCCGACGGTCAGCCGGTGCATCTCGCGCCCGACCCGGGCCTCCAGCGGCACCAGGGCCTCGCGCAGCTCCCGGTCTGTGCGGGCGGCCACCCACAGCTCCAGGGCGGCGACGAAGAGCGGCCCGGTGAAGGCCGCACCGAGCAGGTCGATCACCCGGTCCAGCCGCTGCGGCCCCGCCGGCAGGGCCAACGCCTCGGTGCGCAGCTCCTCGGCCCGCCGCTCGGCCAGGTGCCCGACCGCGGCGGTCACCAGCGCGGCCTTGGTGGGGTAGTGGTGCAGTTGGGCACCCCGGGAAACGCCTGCCCGGGCCGCGACCACGGTCGTCGTCGTGCCCGACCAGCCGTGCTCCACCAGGCACTCGACGGTCGCCTCCAGCAGCCGGGCCTGGGTGGCGCGGCTGCGCTCCTGTTGAGGGACGCGGGTCGATGCGGTGGGCACGGGGACAGCGTGCCGTGGCGCAAACAAACAGTCAAGACTGATTTTTTTCTTGTCCGGCCGCGCTCCCGCCGATCCTCGTGTCACTCACGACACTCGCACCCCGGAGCGAACGACTTCCGACGATTACCAGCGCCGTCACCCGCCCGCCGCTCATGATGCTGCTATATGCCCTGCTCCCGCTGCGGAAGCCGACGACAAGCAAACCGGCAGTTCCTCGGGACCAATCGCTCCGCACCGGACGACCACGCGGATATCCGCGACGCATACCGGCGACATCAGCGACATCAGCGACATCGTTCGTAAACGTGCGTATGTGGCTTCTCGTGAGAAGCATCCGCCGTCCGGCACGTCACCAGTGCGCCGGTCCCACGGTGAAATGTCGAAAGGATCTCCTGTGACCGCTCGCAAGGTGTTCCACTCGGTCTTCGCCCTGGCGCTCGCCCTCAACCTGGCCCTGGTGGCCGGGCCCGCGGGAGCGCGCGCGCCGGCCGTGCCCGCCGACGTGTGCGCGAACCCCGCCGGACGGGAGGCGGACGCGACCGGGGGCGCGTTCATGGTGGCGGCCGCTCACCCACTCGCCGCGCAGGCCGGCTGCCGCATCATCGCCAAGGGTGGACGGGCGGCGGACGCCGCGGTTGCCGTCCAGGCCGTCCTGGCCGTGGTCGAGCCGCACGCCTCCGGGCTCGCCGGGGGCACCCTCATCAACTACTGGAACGCGGACGAGCGCGACGTCCGGTTCTTCGACGGCATGTCCCGGGCACCCGCCAACGTGACGGAGAACCTGAGGACACCGACGGAGGAGGAGCGTCGGGCGTTGCGGACCGACCGCTTCCCCACCGCGGCGTCCGCGACCGGGCGGTCGTTCGGCGTTCCGGGCACGATTCGGGTGCTGGCGACCGTGCACGGGGAATTCGGTGAACTTCCGTGGGACGAACTCTTCGACGACGCCATCCGGCTCGCCGCGGAGGGCTTTCCGATGTCCGCGAACCTGCACGACGGCTTCGAGGAGCGCTTCAACGGTCGGAAACGGTGCAACTATCCCGACCTGCGTCCCCGGTACTGCAATGGTGACGAGCCGAAACCGGTGGGGACGACGATCCGTAATCCGGAGATCGCCGAGGTCCTGCGTGAGGTCCGGGACGGGGGTGCCACCGCCTTCTACGATCCGAACGGCACCATCGCACCGGCGATCGTGAAGCATGTGACCGGGGACGAGATCAAGCTCAAGGGCAACACGGCGGGTCCCGTCGTGATCCCCAGTCTGATGACCGTGGAGGACTTCGCCGACTACACGCCGGTGGAGCGGACCGAGGTGTGTCGCAAGGCGTTCAATGCGTCGGTGTGCACCTCCCCGCCCGCGGCGTTCGGGGGAGTCGCGGTGCTGCAACAACTCGGGTTGCTCGAACGCGGTCAGGTGGGCAGGACGAAGCCCGGTTCGCCGGATCGTATCCACCTGTCGATCGACGCCAGCCGGCTCTCCAACCTCGATCGCCGTGCCTACGTCGGTGACCCCGAGTTCAACGGGGTACCCGTGGAGGGACTGCTCGAGCCTCGCTATCTCGACTCGCGGTTCGCCCTCATCTCCCCGGATCGCGCGGTCGACCCGGTGGAACCCGGGGATCCGCCGGGGATACCGCCGACGGCGCCTGAGGTCGGTGACCAACCGCCCACCGTCGACGTCGGCGATCCGACGAGCAACGTCAGCATCGTCGACGCGGAGGGAAACGCGATCTCCATGACGACGACCAACAACAGCCACTTCGGGTCGCACCTCGAGGCGCGCGGAATCATCCTCAACAACGCCATGAACAACTTCACCGACACCTCGTCCGTCTCACCCGGCAAACCGGTCAACGTCCTGCAGCCGAAGAAGCGCCCCACCGCTTCGATGGCGCCGACGCTCGTCCTCGACGACAAGGGGCGGGAACTCCGTCTCGTGGTGGGCGCCGCCGGCGGCTCGCACATTCCCGACTATGTGGCGCAGACCCTGGTCGGGGTGCTCGTCGACGGACAGACTCCTGCGGAGGCCATCGATCAGGGGCACTACAGCGGGCAGGACCTCACCCGCGACTGCGGCGGGGTCAGGGGGGCTCCGTCGGAGATCGAGGCCGACAGACGGGTCGCCCTGCGGATCACCACCCTCGTGGAGCGTGAGCATCCCTGTCCCCGCGTGATCGCGTTGGACAGCGGCCTCACCGCCATTCAGGTACGCGGAGACCAACTGCTCGGCGCGGCGGACCAACGGCGCGACGGGGCCGCGGTCGGCGGTTGACCCGTCCCAGGACCCCGCGTTTCCGAACGGTACGGATTCACCTGGGTGGGGTGAGCCCTCCTCACCCCACCGCATTCCATGATCGAGACGGCGTTGGTTCCGAGATCGCGTCAGGGAGGAATTCGCCATGAGCAGCACCGGCGGAGATGATCAGTCCGCGCCGGACCGGCGGACCGACCAGGACAGGTATCGCGGCCAGGCTCCGGTCGCGACACCTGACGCCAACGCGCTGCCGCAGGAGCAGATGTTCGCGTGGCGGAGACGAGCACTCGACCAACAGTTGCCCGCCGCCGGGTTTCCCGCCGGCTCCGCCAGGCCGTCCCTGCTCTACCTGTGGGCGACCATGGTCCTGTCCGCGGCGATCGTCCTGGGGTTCGCGGTCCACAGCCAACGCGCGGTGCCCCCGGCGGTGATCGACTCGCAGCGCGACAACGTGTCGAAGGTGGCCGCCAGCACCCGGCTGACCATCCAGCACTCCATCGACGAACTCGACCAACGGATCGCGGCGAGGAACCCGGCCACGCCCGACCCGGAGCTGCTCAAGCAGGTGGTGGGTGACGGATCGACCTGGAACGGGGCCGCGGTCGTCGAGACGGCCTCCCGCCGCCCGCTGGCGACCCACGGTCCCGGGCTGCCGCTCGAACTCCTCCCGCCGGTGTTGCCGGCCAGCGGCACCTTCCCCGTCACCACCGCCGACGGCCCCGCGCTGGTGCGCGGTCTCGCGCTGGACGGCTCCCGGACCCTGCTCGCGGTCCAACCGCTCGACGTGGACGAGTTGCGGCTCAACCCCAGCGCCCGGCAGGGCGTCTTCGTGCTCACGCCGGACGGCAAGAGCACCCTGATGCAGGGCGTCAGCGCCGTCGACCAGGTCCACCATCCGGTGGTCTTCGGTGGTCTGGCGGGTTCGACGTCAAGCGAGGGTCGCCCCGTCCGGGTGGCGGAATGGTCCGACAAGCAGCTGGTGGTGTCCTCCGCTCCCGTCGGCGAGACCGGCGTGACGTTGGCGACGATGATCGTGGCCGACGAGATGAGCGGCACCTCGCTCCCGCGCGGGGTGCTCATCGGCGTGACGCTGCTGCTCATGGCCGTACCGAGCTTTCTCCTGATGCGGCTGGCCCTGGTCGTCCCCGTACGGTCGCTGCTCGCCCAGGCGAAGGACATAGCGTGCGGATCCGTGCCCGACCGGCGGAGGCCGCTGCTGGTGGCCGAGGCCCATCGCATCGCGCGGGCGCTCGGTCCTCCGCCGGGCGATCCGTCCGGGGAAGGCGCCGGGCGACGGTGGTGGCGCTGGCGGCCGACGGTGACCCAGGGCCTCGCCCTGGCCACCGTGGTGGCGCTCCTCTGGCCGGCGGCTGCGGCGGCGGCCACGCTGCGTGAGCCTGAGCCGTCACTGCCCCAACAGCTCGTGCGGGACGAGGAGAGCCGCGCGGAGGCGGCCAGCACGCTGCTGGGCAAGGCGCTGAACAACGGTCTGGAGACGGTCATCCGCACCTCCCAGGCAGCCGAAGCCGGCAGCCCCGAGCAGGTGAAGCCCATGCTGGAGCACGAGCTCGCCGACCGGCAGCGGTTCCGCAGCCTGTACCTCATCGGGGCGGACGGGAAGACGGTGACGTCCGCCGGGCGGGAGCCGCTCCGCAAGGAGCCGCTGAAGGGTGCGGCGGGCATCGACCTCGACGACAAGGTCGCGCGGCTGCCGGTGGTGTACGCCTTCCAGGTCGGGGCGAACGGTGTCGCGACCGTCGGGGAGTTCAACATCGACTACCTGCTGGGGATGCTGCGCGCGGTCGACGGACAGGTACGGGTCGTCAACGAGGACCTGCGGACCGTGTTCGACTCAGAGGGGTTCCGGGCCTTCGAGGAGTTGGAGGGCACTGCGCGCGGTGCGGCGGCCCGGTCGTTGGAGGGGGGAACGGTTGGTCGGGCCACGAAGCCGGACGGGACGCCGGCCCTGATCGCCGCCGCGGGTTTGAACACACCGAACACGGTCAGCGGTCTCAAGTGGTCCCTCGTCGTGGAGCAGGACCTGAACGGACTGCGACTCCCACAGAGTGACGGCCGACGGTGGACGCTGCTCGTCGCCGCCGCGGTAACCGGCGTCGTGGTGCTCACGCAGGTGTGGCAGTACTTCGTGTTCGCACGTCCGCTCCGACGGTTGGCCGCTTCGGCGGACAGGATCACTGCCGGATCGCTCGACACGCCCATCCCGCCACAACGGCATGACGACATCGGCGCTCTGGCCGTCTGTCTCGAGGTCTGCCGGCAGGTACGTCAGGCCGGCTCGTCCCGGTTGGGCGGCGCCACCCGGTTGCGGGGCCCGGAGCACGACGCGACCGCCGTGCTTCCCGAGGTTCCGCCCCGAACCGGCCCGGAGCACGCCGACCGAAACGAGAGGAGCTGACGTGGCGTACCTCTACCTCGTACTCGTTCTCTGCTGCCTGGCTCTGCTCGTCGGGGGGGTCGTCGAGCAACGTAACCACTACCGCAACCTGACCAGGATCCCGAACCGGGTGCTGATCAACGGCATCCGGGGCAAGAGCTCGATCACGCGGCTGTGTGCGGGCGCCCTCCGTGGCGGTGGCCGCACGGTGGTGGCCAAGACCACCGGCACCGCCGCCCGCTTCATCTTCCCCGACGCCACCGAGGAGCCGGTCCACCGCAAGTTCGGCATCGCGAACGTGGTCGAGCAGATCGGCATCGTTCGCCGGGCAGCCGTCTACCACCCGGATGCCCTGGTCATCGAGTGCATGGCCGTGATGCCCGCGCTGCAGGAGACCAACCAGAGCAAGCTGATCCGCTCGAACATCGGAGTGCTCTGCAACGTCCGGGAGGACCACCTCGCCGAGATGGGACCCACCCTGGACGACGTCGCGCGATCGTTGAGCAGGTCGATGCCCGTGGGCGGGATCTGCATCACCGCCGAGCGCGAACGCCTGGACATCGTGCAGGAGGAGGCGGACCGGCGCGACTGCCACCTCATCGCCGTCGACCCGGAATCGGTCTCCGACAAGGAGATGGACGGTTTCGGGTGGATCACCTTCAAGGAGAACGTCGCGATCGCCCTGGCCGTGGCCGAACAGTTGGGCGTCGATCGACACAGTGCCCTCAAGGGCATGTGGGAGGCGCCGCCCGACCCCGGCGCGCTGTCCGTGGCGCGCGTCATCAGTGATGGAAAGAAGCTCCGGTTCGCCAACGTCTTCGCCGCCAACGACCCGGAGTCCACGCTCATGAACATCCAGCAGTTGCAGGACCAGCGGCTCATCACCCGCCCCCTGACGATGGTCATCAACTGCCGGCCGGACCGGATCGAACGCAACGGTCAGATGGGCGACATGAGTGGCCGCGTGCAGCCGGAGAAGATCGTCCTGATCGGCGAGGTCACCAAGAGCGCGCGAATGCGGGTGCCGGCGGAGCTCCAGGACCGCATCGTCGACATCGGGGGCAAGCTCGCCCCCGACTCGCTGCTGAAGGCGGTCACGGAGGCCACGCCGGCCGACTCCTCGATCGTCGCCGTCGGAAACATCCACGGGCAGGGCGAGGTGCTGATCCACGAACTGGCGGGCCTGCCGGGTTGGACCTGCGAGGACGGCTCACCATCCGCCTCCATGCTCCCGAAGACGACCGGGGAAAGGATCGACCGATGAACTTCGGTGGTGAACTCAGCGCTCAGCTGGCGACCGCGAGCCTCGGTATCGGGCTGGTGTTCGCGCTGCTGTGCTACCTGACCACGAACCTCTCGCCCGGCGGCATGATCACACCGGGCTGGATCGCCCTGACCCTGATCGAGGACCAGCTGCAAGCGGTGATCATCTTCGGGATGACGATCCTGACCTACCTGCTCACTCTCGTGCTCCAGCGGGTGGTCATCCTCTACGGGAAACGGCTCTTCGCGGCGATCGTGCTGCTCAGCGTGCTGTTGCAGCTCACCCTCTTCGTCATCGTGCAACGGGACCTGCCGTTGCTGTTCGCCCATCAGACGCTGGGCTTCGTCATTCCCGGGCTGATCGCGTACCAGCTGGTGCGTCAGCCACCGAAGGCGACCGTCCTGGCGACCGTCGTGGTCACGGGAATCACGTTCGGCCTGGCGTACAGCGGGGTCGTGGCGGGCTTCGTGCCGGTGACGTGATCGGCTGAGAGGTCGACAACGCGGTGACCGCCGACATTCGTCACTTGGAGTGACAGCTCGGCGAGCGCTGGTAGCGTCCGAGGTGAGCCCTCCGTCGCGGTCGACAGGCCGGCGCTGGCAGCGCAAATGCCTCCGCAGCAGCGGTAGACGAGTCAGATGTGGGTAAGCCACCCTGTCCGATCACTCCGCTCGGTAAGACCGAGGAGGAATCGTGCAGGACCAGTACGAGAACCCAGGTCGCACCCGGTGGCGGCGCTTCGCCGCGCTGACGGTGCCGGCCGCCGCCGTGGCAACCGCCGTCGTGTTCGGCGTCGCGAACGGCGCGGTGGCGGCTTCGTTCGCGGTGTCCAGCCAGACCTTCAAGGTCTCGGCCACCGAACTGCGCGGCGAGGGCTTCGTCCAGTACGGCGGGATCGCCCAGGAGGTCGACGGCACGAGGAATCCGGTGGCGGTGACGGGCATCCGCGAGGCGGAGATCGTCAACCTCTGCCAGTCGGTCAAGGTGCCGACGCCCGGCGCCCCCGTGGTCCTGAAGATCACCGCGGGTGACGAAGGCCGACCGGCCACCGCCAGCGATCTGGTGATCGACGTGGTGTCGCTGGAGGGCGATGTGCTGTTCCGGGACATCAACATCGGGCAGGACGCGTCGACGCTGGAGGGCGGCCCCCCGGGCGCGAGGGGTGAGCCGGGGGCTTTCGGTCAGCAGGCCGACGCCGTCACCATCACGAACCTCCGCCAGGTGGCCCGCGCGATCTCCGCGCAAACGTTCAATCTCCGCGGACTCGAGTTGAAGGTCAACGTCGGGGAAGCCGCGAAGGAATGTTTCTGAGCCTGACAGGAGGTGCACGTGGCAGATGCCAAACCGCCTCGGGGCCGATTCAACCGCTACCTCGGTCCCTGGGATGCCTTACGCCGCTGGCGACGGAGCCGGCCGTTCTGGGGCGGGCTCCTGACCGCTCTGGCCGGTCTGGAGATCTTCGGCACGACCCAGATGTCGCTCAGCGGCCTCACCTTCCAGCTGGGACCGACCGGCTTCCTGTCCTGGCTCATACCCGCCATCCTGCTCGCGTGCGGGCTCCTGATGTGGATCACTCCGCAGCAGCGGATCTTCTACGCGGTGGTCGCCGTGGTGACTGCGGTCTACAGCCTGATCGGAATCAACCTCGGCGGTTTCCTCCTCGGTGCGGTGCTCGGCACGATCGGGAGCGGCCTCGGGTTCGCCTGGGTCCCGGGCAGGCAGCCGGTTGGTGACGCGCCGGCCGAGAGCGGGGCTGCCGGGAGCGCGCCGTCCGAGAACACGGCGGCCGACGATGGTTCGGACGCCGGCGGCGAGCCGGACCCAGAAACGTCCACCGACGATCGGGCGGATGGTGACCCAGCCGTCGGCCCGGACCAGGATGCTCCGGCCTCCGGCGACACCGCTTCCAAGGGGCCGGGCGCGGGCAACCGGCCTTCGCGTGACGGCTGATGGCGAGCAGGGGCGGCCGGCGGGTGGCTCAGCCGACGGTACCCTCGGCGCCCTGGCAACGGGACCTGCCGATCGTCGCGGTGCTCCTGGGACTGCTGGGCCTCTCTGCCGCGGCGACGCTGACCGGGCCCGGATCCGCTCTGGCCTGCGCCCCGGCGTCGCCGCCGGCCGGCACGGTCGGCCCTCCGCCGTCGACCCCGCCGGCGGGCTGCGCGACGCCGTCCCCCGCTCCCTCCACGGGTAGCCCTCGGCCGACGCCGTGGCCGCGGATCACCCTCGATCCGGGACAGCCACTGGTGGCGGCCAAACCCCGGCGGCTGAGTGGATCCCAGATGACGATGACCGACCTACGCCTCGAGGGCGTCGTCGACCTTCCCACCGCTGACGGCCCCCTCACGGTCTTCAAGTTCACGGCGCAGAGTGCGGTGGTCGACGAGTTCCGCATGGAACCGTCCGGTGCGGCAGGATCTACGCGGCGGCCACCGGCTCCGGCCAGCCGCTTGACCGTGCAGGACGGGGCCGCCTTCTACGCCACGCGTCTCGTCGGCCGTCTGCTGGGCATCGAGATCACCCTCCGGCCCCACCTGCCCGTCCCTGATCCACTCGCGTCAATGCGTTACGCCTCGGCGACCCTGACCGAGCCGGCCATCGACGTGGCCTTCATCAAGGGTGGCGTGGTCAGTACGGGTGCGACCCTCGACCGCGCGGGCGGGACCCCGATACCCCCACGGAAGCGCGGTGGTGGCTGATAGACAGAAGGTATGCGGACGGCACTCGCGATCCTGCTCGTCGTGGTGGCCGCCGTCGGTCCCCACCACCCGACCACCGGGGCCACGCTGCCCGCGGCGGCACACCGTGAGGCCCGGTTCGTGGTCCTCTCCGACGTCGACCCGCGCATCCTCACCGACATCCGGTACGCGACGGCACACAACTTCGTGGGTCGACCGGTTGCCGGCTATGCCGAACCGCTCTGCCTGCTCACCCGTACGGCGGCAGAGGCGCTGCGCAGAGCGCAGGACGCCGCGCTCGCCCGGGGGCGAAGCCTCAAGGTGTACGACTGCTACCGCCCGCAGCGGGCCGTCGACGACTTCATCACCTGGGCCCGGCAACCGGGGCAGGACCGGATGCGGGCCGAGTTCCATCCCCGGGTGGCGAAATCGGACCTCTTCGCCAGGGGCTACATCGGCGCACCGACGTCCCACAGCGGGGGCAGTACGGTCGACATCACCCTGGTCGACGTGCCGCCCCGCAGCCAACCGGCCTTCGACCCGGGACAGCCGCTGGTCTCCTGCACCGCACCGCAGCGGCAACGGTTCCCCGACAACAGCGTCGACATGGGCACCGGCTTCGACTGCTTCGACCCTCTCGCACACACCGGGTCGACCGAGGTGACCGGTCCGGCGCGGGACAACCGCCGCATGCTCGGGCGGCTGATGTCCGACGCCGGTTTCGTCAACTACGACAGCGAGTGGTGGCACTTCCGTCACCGCGACGAGCCGTGGCCCGACAGGTACTTCGACCTGCCGGTGGCCCGGTCCTCGACGCGCTGACCGGTGACGCGGGCACGTCCGGTCCGGACCGTGGAACGGTCCGGACCGGACGATGCCGTACGGGTCAGACGCGGGCGCGGCGGGCCAGGCGCTCCGGGTCGAGGATGATGATGCTCTTGCCGTCCAGCCGGAGCCAACCGCGCGAGGCGAAATCGGCCAGAGCCTTGTTGACGGTCTCCCGGGAGGCGCCGACGAGCTGGGCGATCTCCTCCTGGGTGAGGTCGTGCGTGACGCGCAGGACGCCCCCGTCGCGGGTGCCGAAGCGCCCGGCCATCTGGAGCAGGTTCTTCGCGACCCGGCCGGGCACGTCGGTGAAGATCAGGTCGGCCAGCGAGTCGTTGGTCCGGCGCAGCCGCCGGGCCAGGACCCGCAGCAACTGCTCGGCGATCTCCGGCCGGTTGTTCAGCCACGGGCGCAGGGCCTGCTTGCGCAGCCGCACCAGGCGGGTGTCCGTCACCGCCGTGGCGGTCGCCGTACGCGGACCCGGGTCGAAGAGCGACAGCTCACCGACCATGTCCGACGGCCCCATGACCGCGATCAGGTTCTGCCGGCCGTCCGCCGCCCGGCGGCCGACCTTGATCTTGCCGGACAGCAGGATATAGAGACTGTCGCCGGGCTCGCCCTCGTTGAAGACGACCTCGCCCTTGCGGACCTCGATCGTCTCCATCTCCTTGGCGAGCGCCTCGGCAGCCTCCGGGTCGACGCCCTGGAAGATCCCGCTGCGGGCCAGTACCTCGTCCATCGCGCACCTCCGCCTGCGCGTGCCGTCCGTCGGCCGGGTCCGCCGTCCGCTGATCCCTCGCGCGTGGCCAGTCTAGGCGCACGTGAGCGGCGATCAGAGGTGCACCCCTGGAATCTTGATCGGTGGACGTAACCCCCCGGACGTCGTCGGGCAGTACGATCGCGCGCCCGCCCGGGTGCCGGCCCTCCGACGAACACGCAGGTCGTAGGGTCATCACGTGCTGAGCGACCCCCTGCTGACCACCCGCCGCGAGGATGGGCGGGACGTGCCGATGCTGGTCTGGCGCCTCGAAAGCCCGCTACTCACGGTAAGTTCCGCGCCACTCGGCGGCGGGCTCGGTCCACGGAACTGGGTGGTCAACGCGACCGTGCCCATGTCGTACGACCGGGACGACCCGGCCGACCACCTGGCCCGGCTCGCCGACCAGCTCGGCCTCGACGGGCCCGGGGTCGGCCTGCTGACCGGTGTCGACGTGGCGGAGGTGGTGGGCCGCGACGACGGCGACGTCCGGGTCTGGGCCACCGTCGGGCTGGGCACGCCGGTCCAGGCAGCCGCGCCCCCGCCGGCCGCGCTGGCCCAGCGGGTGGGAACGGTCAACATCGTGGCGTACGTGCCGGCCCGGCTCTCCGTCGCGGCCCTGGTCAACGCCGTGGCGACCGCGACCGAGGCGAAGGCCCAGGCCATCGCCGAGCTGGGGCTGCCCGGCACCGGAACCCCGACCGACGCGGTCACCGTCCTCTGCCCGACCGGCGGGCCGGAGTCGGCGTACGGCGGGCCGCGCTCGACCTGGGGCGCACCGCTCGCCCGGGCGGTGCACGCCGCCGTCACCGCCGGCGGTGTCGGCACCGTGGTCCCGTGGTCGGACCGGTTGGCGGGCTGAATCTCGCACCGATCGGCTCTCGTGGGCGCGCCGACCGCCCGGTAGGGTCGCGGGCGATGTACTCTGCCGCCTCCCTTCCGACCCGCCCGCGTCGCCGGCTGGCGCTCGCGGTGGGTGTGCTGCTGTCGGCCCTGCTCGCCACCGGCTGTGCCGGGGAAGAGCCCGACGCCGGCGCGGTCTGGCAACCCGGGGCGGGTGGCGGTGGCACCGGCGCCCCGGTCGCCACGAGCGGCGCCCCCGAGCCGGACGGCGCGGCGGCGATATCCCTGTCCGCGACCGGCGACATCATCATGGGCAACGCGCCCGACCGGCTGCCCTCCAACGGCGGCAAGGGCTTCTTCGACTCGGTCAAGAAGGCGCTCGCGGCCGACCTGGTCATGGGCAACCTGGAGGAGCCGCTCACGGTCGACACCGGCACCGGCAAGTGCGGCCCCAACTCGACCCGCTGCTTCCAGTTCCGGGCCCCGCCGGAGTACGCGGCGCACCTCAGGGACGCCGGGTTCGACCTGCTCAACCAGGCCAACAACCACGGCTACGACTACGGGCCGAAGGGCTACGAGAACACCCAGGCCGCCCTGGAGAAGTACGACCTCGCGCACACCGGGGCGCCCGACCAGATCACCGTGGTCGACGTCAAGGGCGTGAAGGTCGCGGTGGCCGGCTTCTCCTCGTACGTGTGGTCCAACCCACTGACCGACATCCCCGCGGCCAAGAAGGTGATCGCCGAGGCGGCCGGCATGGCCGACGTGGTGGTCGTGCAGGTGCACATGGGCGCCGAAGGGGCGGCCATGACGCGGGTCGAGCCGGGCAGCGAGATCTTCCTCGGCGAGAACCGGGGCGACCCGGTGAAGTTCTCCAAGGCGATGATCGACGCCGGAGCGGACCTGATCGTCGGGCACGGGCCGCACGTGCTGCGTGGCATGGAGTTCTACAAGGGCCGGCTGATCGCGTACAGCCTGGGCAACTTCGCCGGCGGGGGCAACTCGCTCAACAACGACGGCCGGCTCGGCTGGGGCGGGGTGCTCAAGGTGTCGCTGGAGCCGGACGGGACGTGGGCCGGCGGCTCGTTCGTCTCGACGTACATGAACGACGCCGGCAAGCCGACGATGGACGCCGACGACCGGGGCCTCGGCCTGGTGCGGGACCTCAGCGCCGACGACTTCCCGAAGACCGGGGCGCGGTTCGACGACTCCGGGAAGATCAGCCCGCCGGCGGGCGGCTGAACCGCCGAGGCGTCGCCGCCCACCGCCCGCACCGCCGCGTGGACGCGGCAACCGGTCGGTCCGGCGACGTAGGCTGGCCGGCGTGACCACCAGCTCCGCTCGCGCCGGCGAGACCGACCTCGGGCGTACCCGCCGTGCCCGGCGGATCGGCCGGGCGCTGACCGAGACCCACCCCGACGCGCACTGTGAACTCGACCACTCCAACGCCCTGGAGTTGGCCGTCGCGACGATCCTCTCCGCGCAGTGCACGGACAAGAAGGTCAACGAGGTCACCCCGAAGCTCTTCACCCGTTACCCGAGCGCCGCCGACTACGCGGGGGCCGACCGGGGCGAGATGGAGGAGCTGATCCGGCCGACCGGCTTCTACCGCAACAAGACCGACTCGCTGATCAAGCTCGGCCAGGCGCTCGTCGACCGGTACGACGGCCGTGTCCCCGGCCGGCTCGCCGACCTGGTGACGCTCCCCGGCATCGGCCGCAAGACCGCCAACGTCATCCTCGGCAACGCCTTCGACGTCCCGGGGATCACCGTCGACACCCACTTCCAGCGGCTCGTGCAGCGGTGGCGGCTCACCACCGAGACCGACCCGGTCAAGATCGAGCACGCGATCGGCGCGCTGTTCCCCCGGCGCGACTGGACGATGCTGTCGCACCGGATCATCTTCCACGGCCGGCGGGTCTGCCACGCCCGCAAGCCCGCCTGCGGCGCCTGCACGCTGGCGAAGCTCTGCCCGTCGTACGGCACCGGCCCCACCGAGCCCGCCGCGGCGGCGAAGCTGCTCAAGGGTCCCCGCGCGCGGGACCTGGCGGTCGCCGCCGGGGTCGACCCGGACCTGGTGCCCGCCCAGGCGGCCGTGGCGGACGTGCCGTGAGCAAGCGACTCGCCCTGCTGCTCGTCCCGGCGCTGCTCGCCGTCGCGGGCTGCACCACCTCCACCGACACCGGCGAGGTGGCCACCAGCCGGGAGAAGGCGGCGAACAGCCGACCGTCGCCGTTCGCCGACTGCGCCGGCCTCGGCGCCCCGCTGCCCTCCGCCGCGCCGCCCGCCTCCACCGCGCCGGCCGGTTCCGGCCCCGGCACCGGGAAGGCGCTGCCCGAGCTGTCCCTTCCCTGCTTCACCGGCGGCACCCCGGTCGCGCTGCGCGACATACGCGGGCCGGCGGTCATCAACGTCTGGGCGTCCTGGTGCCCGCCCTGCCGCAAGGAGCTGCCCGCCTTCCAGCGCCTGAGCGAACGCGCCGCCGGCCAACTGCGGGTGGTCGGCGTCAACAGCCGGGACGGCCGCGAGGCCGCGCAGTCCATCGGTGAGGACTTCGGCGTCCGCTTCCCGGTGGTCGTCGACCAGGGCGAGGCGTTCCAGCGGGCACTGGAGCGCAACGCCATCCCGCTGACCGTCTTCGTCGACGGGCAGGGCACCGTCCGACACGTCGAGGCCTCCGGGGCGCTGGACGACGCCCGCCTCGCCGAGCTGGTCCGGCGGCACCTGGGCGTGGCGGTGCCGGCGTGACGCGGCAGCCGCCCGACTGGATCGACCCGCTGCTGACCCGGCTGGGCAGCGCGCGCACGGAGGACTTCACCCGCCTGGCCACGCCGGAGACCGGGGGCCGGGAGAGCGCGGTGCTGGTGCTGCTCGGCGAGGAGCCCGGCAGCGGCCCGGACGTGCTGATCCTCCAGCGGGCCGCGACCCTGCGCAATCACGCCGGTCAGCCGGCCTTTCCCGGCGGCGCGGCCGATCCCGGTGACGCCGACGCCGCCGCCACCGCCCTGCGCGAGGCGAACGAGGAGGTCGACCTCGACCCGTCCAGCGTCACCGTCCTCGCCGAGCTGCCGAAGCTGTGGATCCCGGTCAGCGACTTCGTGGTGACCCCGGTCCTCGCGTGGTGGCACGAGCCGCACCCGGTGCATCCCCGGGAGCCGGCCGAGGTGGCGCACGTGGCCCGGCTTCCGGTCACCGAGCTGGTCGATCCGGAGAACCGGATGCGCGTACGCCATCCCAGCGGCTGGATCGGTCCGGCGTTCTCCGCCCGCGGGATGCTGGTCTGGGGGTTCACCGCCGGGGTGCTCTCCACGCTCCTGGAGATGGGCGGTTGGGCGCGACCGTGGCCGCGTGGCCGGGTGGTCGAACTGCCGCCCACCGGGGCGGACCCGGCGCCGTCGGCGGGCACCGACGTGGTCGACGAGACGCGCGTCCGCTGATCCGGCCGGCGGACCCACCTCCCGGGATGCCCGTGCGCCGACCGGACGGTCACCTTCCGCAAGCGATGGTCATCTCGCGGGCGATGTGCCCGTACGCTTGACGGGTGTCCGCCGTGGATCTCGTACTGCTGCTGCTCATGCTCGTGTTCGCCATCAGCGGATATCGCCAGGGCTTCGTCATCGGGGTGTTGTCGTTCTCCGGCTTCTTCCTGGGGGCGCTGATCGGGTTGCAGCTCGGGCCGCTGATGGCCCAGCAGTTCGTCGACAGCGGCACCCGCGTGCTGATCTCGCTGGTCGCGGTCTTCGGGCTGGCGGTGGTCGGCCAGGCGCTCGCCGGCTGGCTCGGCTCCCACCTCCGCAAGACGATCACCAGTGACGTCGGGAGGCAGGCCGACGACATCGGCGGGGCCTTCGTCTCGCTCTTCGCCGTGCTCCTGGTGGCCTGGCTCGTCGCGGTGCCGCTCGGCTCGTCGTCGCTGCCCTGGCTGGCCTCCTCGGTCCGCAACAGCGCGCTGCTCACCGTGGTCGACCGGGTCCTGCCCGACCAGGCGCAGGAGCTGTCCACCGCGCTGCGGGACACGGTGGACACGAACGGCTTCCCGGACGTCTTCGGCGATCTGGCGCCCACCCGGGCCCGACAGGTGTCCCCGCCCGACCCGGCACTGGCCGGCTCCCAGGTGGTGGTCAACAGCCAGCGGTCGGTGGTCAAGGTGCTCGGCTCGGCACCGAGCTGTTCCCGCCGGATCGAGGGCTCCGGCTTCGTGTACGCGGACGACCGGGTGATGACCAACGCGCACGTGGTGGCGGGCACCCGCTCCACCGTCGTCGAGCTGAACGGCGACCGGTACGACGGCAAGGTCGTCGTCTACGACCCGGACCGGGACCTGGCCGTGCTGCACGTGCCCGGCCTGCCCGGTCCGTCCATGCGGTTCGCCGCCGGCAACGCGGGCACCGGGGCGGACGCGATCGTCCTCGGGTTCCCGCTCGACGGGCCGTACAACGCCCAGTCGGCACGCGTCCGGGACATCGACCGAATCACCGGTCCGGACATCTACTCGGGCGGGAACGTGACCCGGGAGATCTACACGATCCGGGCGCTGGTGCAGAGCGGCAACTCCGGCGGCCCGCTGGTCTCCTCCAACGGGCTGGTGCTCGGCGTGATCTTCGCGGCGGCGGCGGACGATCCGAACACCGGTTTCGCGGTGACCGCCGCCGAGGCCCGGCCGGTCGCCCTGACCGGCGCGGAGCGGACCCGGGCGGTCGCCACCGGCGAGTGCACCTAGGGCCTGTGTCGAAGTGGGTTACAGCCACTGGTTGATTGCGGCGATGTGAACGGTGGCTTCGTAGCGGACGGCGAGTTTGTCGAAGCGGGTCGCTACGGCCCGGTTGCCCTTGAGCCGGTTGATGCCGCACTCCACGGCATGACGCTGTTTGTACCGCTCGGGATCGAAGACCGGTGGCCGGCCGCCCTTGGACCCCAGCTTGAGCCGGTTGGCGTCTTGGTCGGCCTTGGAGGGGATCGTCGCGGCGATGCCGCGTCGGTGCAGGTAGCGGCGGTTGGCCCTGGACGTGTACGCCTTGTCGGCCAAGACCCGGTCCGGGCGGGTCCGGGGCCGACCCGCGCCCAGGCGGGGCACCCGGATCCCGTCGAGTACCGCCATGAACTGCGGGCTGTCCCCGCGCTGCCCAGCGGTCAACACGATCGACAACGGCTTCTGCCCCTGCTCGCAGGCCAGGTGCAGCTTCGTGGTCAGCCCACCCCGCGACCGACCGAGCGCGTGATCGATCGGCTCAACCGTGACCCCGCCCGGCGGCTCGGCCTGCAGATCCCCCTTTTACGCGCCCCGGCGGCGTGCTGATGAGCCCGGGCAACCGTCGAGTCCACCGACACGTCCCAGACGATACGTCCCGCCGCATCAGCCAGCGCCTGCAACACGGTCAGGATCTTCGCCCAGGTCCCATCACGCTGCCAACGCCGGAACAGCCCGTACGCCGCAGCCCAGGATCCGTAGCACTCCGGGACGTCCCGCCACGGGGCACCGACCCGTGTCCGCCACCGGATCCCATCAATGAGCTGCCGTTTCGTCCATGTCGGCGGCCGACCTGGCCTACGCCCCGCAGGCAGCAGCGGCTCCAGCGCCACCCACTCTGCGTCGGTCAAGTCGTGCCGCCTCGCCACCGCTAGGGTGTCCACGAGGTCTCCGGTGTTCGGGTTCTGCTTGGTCGCTGAACCAGATACCGGAGACCTCGCTACATCTCGACCACCGACACGCGAAGATCCTCACCCAACAGCCCAAGCCCCGGCACCGACTTCGACACAGGCCCTAGCTCCTCGCCACCTGGCCCGCGACCGCCCGATCGGCGGGCACGGGTGACAGCTTGGCCCGGCCCCACCGGACGCTCCGGTCGAGGATCGCGCGCGCCATGATCAGCACGCAGGTCCCGCCGTTGAGGAAGGAAGCCACCACGTCGCTCGGGTGATGCATGCCCCGGTACATGCGGGTCAGTGCGACACCCACCGGCACCAGCAGGAGCAGGGTGCCCCAGGCCACCCTGGTCCGCGTGCTCCGGGCCCGCAGGACGAGCAGCAGCCCGATACCCAGGTAGAGCGCCACCGCCGCGGAGGTGTGCCCGGAGGGGAAGCTCGACGTGGGCGGCGAGACGTCCATCTTCTCCACGGCCGGGCGGTGCCGGTCGATGGCCATGGTGGTCAGCAGGAAGATCAGCGCCTGGGCGCTCACCGCGGCGCACAGGAAGATCGGCTCCCGCCAGCGGCGCAGCCGCAGCCGGAGGAACAGCGCCACCAGGACGGTCACGACCACGATCATCTGGGTGCTGGCCAGCGTGCTGAAGACCAGCGACACGTGGTTCCAGCCGGACGTCCGGTCCGCCGCCAGTTCGCTGTTCACCCCGTGTTCGAGAGTGAAGGGCCAGGACCCGGCGAAGACCCGGGTGACCAGCATCCCGAGCGCCACCATGACGGCGAGCAGGAGCGTCACCGGCAGCAGAACCCGTCGTACACCCTGGAGCACCGTGAAGGACATGGGCCGGCCATTACCCGCCCGCTGATCGATTCACTCCCGCCGGAGCCGCCGCTCAGCCGACACGCGTCGGTTCGTTCCCCTCCCCGGGGTCGACACCGTCCCTTGTGACCCGGACGGAGGGCAGGCCGACGTGGTGGCGCCAGGTGGTGAACGCGGCGGTGGTCGCGGCGACCACGGCGGCGCCGAGCAGCCACCCGCCTACCACGTCGCTGGTCCAGTGCACCCCGAGGGCCACCCGGGTGAAGCCGGTCAGCACGACGAGGACCAGCGCGGCCCCCCAGAGTGCGGCACGCTGCACCGGCTGGCGCGCGTACGGCAGGAACACCATCACCAGGACGCCGGCGGCGAGGGTGGCGTTCAGCGCGTGCCCGGAGGGGAACGCGAAGCCGGCCGCTCGGGCCACCGGGTCGAGCAGGTCCGGCCGGTGCCGCCCGACGAGCAGTTTCAGCAGCGGGCCGAGCAGGCCACCCACGATCATGGTGATGGCCACCCAGAGCGCCAGCCGCCGGGCCTGCCGGCGGACCAGCCAGATCACCAGGACCAGCGCGGCGGCCCGCAGCGGCATCGGGCCGAGCACGTCGGTCCAGACGATCAGGAACCGGGTCCAGCCGGGCCGGTCGAGCGCCCAGCCGTGCAGCGCGTCCGTCACCGTCGCGTCCCAGCGGTGCAGGGGCGACGAGGGCGCCAGGACGAGCAGGGCCAACAGCGAGAACGGCACCAGGACCAGGAAGGCCGCCGCCGAGGCCAGGGTGAGCCGCAGGCCGAGGGAGTGGTCCCGGTCGAGGCGACGCCGCCGCCAGGAGGGTCGGGCATCGGGCGGCAGGGTACGCGGACCGGACGTGCTCATGGGAGCCGTTCTACCCCGGACGTGACCCCGTCAGACTTGGATCACGGAAACCCTCAGCGACTCCACAGGCGGAGCCGGCGTACCACCAGCGCGGCCCCGGTGAGCAGGGCCACCAGTACGGCGATCCCGGTCCAGAAGCGTTCCGGGGTGCTGTCGTCCTCCGCGCCTGCGGGCTGCGCCGACCACCGGGTCTGCTGGCGGGGCGCGGAGAGGCCGAGCCCGTCCCGGTCGGCTCCGGCCCCCTGGGCCTGCGCCGACCCGGGCGCCGGGCCGAACCCGACCACGCCCGGCGAGGACTGGTCGTCGAGGGGGTTGCGGCCGACCGTCGGCACCTCGGCGTCCAGGGCGGCGACCGGGTCGACCAACCCGTACCCGAAGCGGTCGTCGCGGCCGGTGGGGCCGATGTCCTTGGCGGTGGCGAGCAGCCGGTTGACCACGTCACCGGCGGACATCTCCGGGTAGCGGGACCGGATCAGCGCGGCGGTGGCGGCCACCAGCGGTGCCGCGAAACTGGTGCCCTGCACCCGCCAGTACCCCCGGTCCGGGCGTGCGCCGACCAGGCCCGTCGCGGGCGCGGTGAGCACCGTCGAGCGGCCGGTGATCGCGCCCGACCACAGGTTCTCGCTGTTGCGTTCCAGGCCGGACACCGCGATCACGCCCGGCTCCCGGGCCGGGTACCAGACCTTGCTGTCCGATGAGGTCGCCAGGTTTCCGGTGCAGGCCACCACCACGACGTCCCGGGCGAAGGCGTAGTCCAGCGCGGCGGCCAGTGCCGGACTGTCGCTGCTGCCGCCGAGGGACAGGTTGATCACGCGGGCACCGTGGTCGACCGCCCAGCGCACCCCCTTGGCGACGATCAACGCGTCGTCGTAGCGGTTCTCCGCGTCGAGGACCCGGACCGGCAGGATCCGGGCGTCGGGCGCCAGCCCGACGACTCCGCGTTCGTCGTCGTTGCGCCCGGCGATCAGACCCGCCACCGTGGTGCCGTGCCCGACGGGGTCTCCCGCCGTGTCGCCGTCGGGCGTGACCAGGTCGACGCCGGGCAGCACCTGACCGGCCAGGTCCGGGTGGTCGGCGTCCACACCGGAGTCGATGACCGCGACGACGACGCCGCGCCCGGTGGACGTACGCCAGGCGGTCTCCGCCCGTAGCTCGTCGAGCTGCCACTGCTCGTCGCGGACCTGATCGGGGCGTTCCCTGCCGTCGGGTGCCCGACGGACCACCGGGGCCTTCGCGACCTGCTGGGCGGCGACCGCACGGACCGCGGCGGCCCGCTCCGGCCGGGGCGCGGCCCCCGCCGGGGCGACCGGGCCGGCGACGGACACGACAGTGGCCGCCACGCCCAGGAAGGCCCGGACGGCGAACCGTCGAGTGGCCGGCGGAGCGCTGTGCCGCACCCTGGTCACATCTTCAGCCATTCATCGCGACGCAAACATGACGATGGGAGATTACCGGTTCCGGGCCGTCCAGCGGGTCGTTCCCGGAACACCGGTCACACCGGAGGCAGATGGGCCAGCTGCACGAGCCGTACGCCCTCGCGCCGCGTGACCAGGCGACCGCGCCCCGGAGGCAGCGGGCCCGGCCGGACCGGACCGACCAGCGCGCCCTCGTCCGGGTTGCCCGCCATCACGAGCCCCGCGGTCGACAGCTCCCGCAGCCGTTGCACGATCGGTTCGTACTGGGCCCGGCCCGCGCCACCGGACCGCCGCGCGAGCACCAGGTGCAGCCCGACGTCCCGGGCGTGCGGCAGGTGTTCCTCCAGCGCGCGCAACGGGTTGGCCGGGCCACTGGCGACCAGATCGTAGTCGTCGACCAGCACGAACAGCTCCGGACCGGTCCACCAGGACCGATCCCGCAGCTGCGCCGGGGTGACCTCCGGGCCGGGCAGCCGGCCCTGCAGGTAGCCGGAGGCGGACTCGATCAGGTCCGTGGTGTGGCTGGCCGCCGTGCCGTACCCGATGAGGTGGTCGGTGGTGATGGTGTCCATCAGGCTGCGCCGGTAGTCGACCAGGATCACCCGGGCCTGCTCCGGGGTGAACCGGGTGACGATCGAGGTCGCCAACGCGCGCAGGAACGACGACTTGCCGCACTCCGCGTCCCCGAAGACCACGAGGTGCGGCTCGGCCGCGAAGTCCAGCACGACCGGGCGCAGGTCCGCCTCGGCGATGCCGACGGGAAGACGCAGGCCGGTGGTCGCGGTCAGGTCCAGGTCGGCGTACGGCAGGACCGGCGGGAGCAGACGCACCGGGGGCGCGGTCGGCCCCTGCCACGCACCGGCGACCTGCTTGACCAGGTCGGCGGTGTCCGCGCCGGTGCCCGCGAGCTGCGGCAGCGCGGTGAGGAAGTGCAGGCTCTCGGCGGTGACGCCCCGGCCGGGTGTCTTCTCCGGCACGTTCGCCGCGGCCCGCCGGGCGACCAGCGAGTCGGAGGGATCGCCGAGGCGCAGCTCCAGCCGGGAGCCGAACAGGTCGCGGATCGCCGGCCGGAAGTCCAGCCAGCGCACCGCCGTCGCCACCACGTGCACCCCGTACGACAGGCCCCGGGTGGCGAGGTCGGTGATCAGCGGTTCCAGATCGTCGTACTCGCCGCGCAGCGTGGCCCAGCCGTCCACCACGAGGAACACGTCCCCGAACGGGTCGGCGGCCGGTTGGCCGGCACCGGCGGCACGTCGCTGCCGCCAGGTGGCCATCGACTCCACGCCCAGGTCGGCGAAGCGCTGCTCCCGGTCGGCGAGCAGGGTCGTGATCTCCCCGACCGTACGGCGGACCGCCGTCGGATCGGTGCGGCCGGCGACCCCACCCACGTGCGGCAGGTCGCGCAGCACGGCGAGACCACCGCCGCCGAAGTCCAGGCAGTAGACCTGCACCTCGGTGGGCGTGTGGGTGAGCGCCAGCGCGCAGACCAGCGTCCGCAGCGCGGTCGACTTGCCGCTCTGCGGCGCGCCCACCACGGCCACGTGCCCGGCCGCGCCGTCGAGGGCCAGCCAGAACAGGTCACGCCGCTGCTCGAAGGGCTTGTCCACCACGGCCACCGGCACACCGAGCGCGCCGTGCAGCTCCGGGTTGCCGAAGCAGAGGCCGCGTGCCGGGTCGATCCCGACCGGGCCGAGCACCTCGTCCAGCGCCGGGGCCCGCCCGAGCGGCGGAAGCCACACCTGGTGCGCGGGCGGGCCCTGTCCGGCGAGCCGGCCGACCATCAGGTCCAGCAGGTTCGTGCCGCCGACCTCCTCGGCCGGGGGCAGGGCGGGTGGCCCGACCGGCTCGGGCACCGGCACGTGGTGCGTGGTGAAGGTGAACAGGTGCGGCGCGCCGGCGTCGCCCGCGCCCGCCGCGACGCCGCGACGACGCACCGTTCCGGACACGTAGGCGGCCCGGAAACGCACCAGCGGCTCGGTGCCGAAGCGCAGGTAGCCGTGGCCCGGGGAGCGGGGCAGCTCGTGCGCGTCGGGTACCCCGAGCACCGTCCGGGACTCCAGCGCCGAGAAGGTCCGCAACCCGATCCGGTACGACAGGTGGGTGTCGAGTCCCCGTAGGCGCCCCTCCTCCAGGCGCTGGCTGGCCAGCAGGAGGTGCACGCCGAGCGAGCGGCCGAGCCGGCCGATCTGCACGAACAGGTCGATGAAGTCCGGCTTGGCGGACAGCAGCTCGGAGAACTCGTCGCAGACGAGCAGCAGTGACGGCAGCGGTGCGAGCGGGGTGCCGGCGGCCCGGGCCCGTTCGTAGTCGCGGAGGCTGGCGAAGTTGCCCGCCCGGCGGAGGAGTTCCTGTCGGCGGACCAGTTCCCCGTTGATCGCGTCCACCATCCGGTCGACCAGCGGCAGCGCGTCGGCCAGGTTGGTGATCACCGCGGCGGTGTGCGGCAGCCGGTCGAAGGAGGCGAACGTGGCGCCACCCTTGAAGTCGACCAGCACGAAGTTGAGCTGCTCGGAGCTGTGCGTCGCGGCCAGCCCGAGCACCAGTGTCCGGAGCAGCTCGGACTTGCCGGAGCCGGTCGCGCCGATGAGCAGGCCGTGCGGCCCCATTCCGTCCTGCGCGGACTCCTTGAGGTCCAGCTCGATGGCGCCGCCGTCGGCGCCCACCCCGATCGGCACCCGGAGCCGCTCCCGGGGCGAGCGGAGCGCCCAGCCCTGCTCGGCGGTGAAGTTCTCCGGGTCGCCGATGCCCAGCAGCTCGGGCAGGCCGAGGTCGGCCCCCGGGGCGGCGTCGGAACCGCGCACGGTGGTGGCCAACCGGAGCGGCGCGAGCCGTCGGGCGACGGCTTCGGCGTCGGCCACGTCGAGCCGGTCCGGCGTACCGACCTCGGCGTGGCCCTCCGCGGAGTACGAGTGCAGCCGGCCGTGCCGCAGCTCCAGCACCAGCGCGAAGCGGTCGAGCAGGCGTGGCGGTGGGGTGTCCAGGTCGATGACCGTGACGGCGTCGATGCCGCTCTCCCCGCTCAGGTCGGCGGCGCCGGTGAGGTCACCCCCGTCGAGCAGCACCACCACGTGCGGACCGTCGGTGGCCGGGCCGGCCGGGCTGAACCGGGACCGGCTGGCCAGCACCTCGTCCAGCAGGCGTTCCAGCTCGGCGCCGGAGCTGGTGACCAGCCGGACCGGCCCGAGGGCGTCGGTGCGGACCGGGTTCTGGGCGTGCGGCAGCCACTTGACCCACTCCCAGGCGTCCCGCCGTTCCGGCCCGGCGCAGACCGCCACCAGCAGCTCGTCCGGTGCGTGGAAGACGGCGAGCTGGGTGAGCATCGCCCGGGCGAGCGCCTGGGCGGCGGTCGAGCCGGGCCCGGGGGTGGCGTCCCGCACGAAGACCCGGGCGAAGCTGCGCAGCGACAGGGCCACCGGCAGGTCGGGCACCACCGAGTACGCGTCGAGGAACCGGCGCAGGGCACCGGCGGTCATCGGCTCCAGCTCCTCGAGCGGGCGGGTGACCGGGGGAACCAGCGGGGTGGCGAGGGTCTGCGGACCGACGCCGACGCGGACCACCGCGAAGTCGGGATCGGTGGGGCGCCGTTCCCAGACGCGGTGGCTGTCCACGGTCGACCAGAGCCGGCCCGGGTCCGGGTGCCGGTAGTACAGCCCGGCGCGCTGCTGCCCGGCGGTCTGCCGGACCCGTCGGCGCAGCCCGGTGAGGTGCCGCAGGTACTCCCGGCGGGCCGCCATCATCTCGGACTTCTTCGGGGTGCCGGAGGCGCTGCCCCAGGAGGTGACCAGCATGGCGAGCGAGGACAGCCCGAACATCCCGCCGACGACGTACGAGTAGGCGCCGCCGCCCCGGCCGAACATCATCGCCATCGCCACCGTGCCACCGAGCATCGGCAGCACCATGAGCATCTGCTGCCAGCGCCCACCGGCGACCGGCGGGATCTCCGGCGGTGCCTGCACCGGCAGCTCACCGACGGGAATTTCCGGCGCCGGACGGCGCGGCGGTCGCTTGATGACGACAGTGGACACTCGACCTCCCGACAGCGCTCGGTAACCCGAGCCTGGCTCATGGTAGGTAAAGTCCTGTCGTCCGCACACCCACCCACCGTGCTCGATATGGAGATCAGTCGATGACGATCGGGCTGGCCCGGGTCACCATCAGCGGCCCGCAGCGGCGGGTGGACGTGGCCCTGCCGGAGCAGGTTCCCCTGGCCGAGCTGCTGCCCGAGGTGCTCCGGCACGCCGGCGAGGGCCTCGCCGACGACGGTGAGCGGCACGGCGGCTGGGTGTTGCGTCGTACCGACGGCGCGGTGCTGGCGACCGCCCAGGCGCTCCTGCCCCAGGGCGTCCGCGACGGCGAGGTGCTCCACCTCGTCCCGGCCCGCGCGCAGTGGCCGGAACTGGAGTACGACGACGTGGTCGAGGCGATCGCCGACGGGGCCCGCCGCCGAGGCGGGGCCTGGTCGCCGACGGCCACCCGGACCGCCGCCCTGGCGGGCGCCTCCGTCCCGCTCGGCGTCGGCCTGCTCGCCGTCCTGGCCGGCGGGCCCGCGCACCCGACCGGCGCGTCGGCCGCCGCCGCGGTCGCCCTGCTGCTCGCTCTCGCCGCGGTGGTCGCCTCCCGGGGGTACGGCGACGGCCCGGCCGCCGCCACCCTCGGCGGGTACGCCCTGCCGTACGCGGCGGCGGCCGGCGCCCTGGTGGTCAGCTCCGGTGACCCGGTCGGCCCGCTGCCCGGGCTGCGCTGGCTCGGCGCACCCGAACTGCTGGCCGGCGCGGTGGCGCTGCTGCTGCTCTCGGTCCTCACCCTGGTCGGTGTCGCCACCCGGCTGCGGGTCTTCGTGGCCGGCGTGGTGGCCGGGCTGTTCGGCGCGGCCACGGCGCTCGGCGGGCTGCTGCTGGGCCCGGCCGGCACCGCGGCGGTCCTGCTCTGCGTGCTGGTCTTCGCGGTGGGGGCGATCCCGCTGCTGGCGATCCGGCTCGGCAAGGTGCCGCTGCCGCCGATCACGCTGCCCAGCGGTGAGCCCGGCGGCCCGGACCGCGCCCGCGACCTGCCCGACTTCGACCGGGTCTACGCGGCGGTCGCCCGCACGGAGGAGATGCTCACCGGGATGCTGCTCGGGCACGCCGTGCTGACCGTGGCCGCCGCCGTGGTGCTCGGGCTGTCCGGAGGGACGGCCGGCCGGTTGCTGGTGGCGGTCGCGGGCGCGGTGCTGCTGCTGCGCTCCCGGCTCTTCGTGGCGGTCCGGCACCGGGTCCCCACCGTGGTCGCCGGTCTGACCGGGTTCGCCGTCCTCGGCGCGGTGCTGGCCGGGCGCTCCGGTGCGGCGGGCCTGCTCGCACTGATGCTGGGCGGGCTGGCGCTGGCCCTGGTGACCGTGGTGGCCGGCACCACGTACGCCCGGCGGCCGGTCTCCCCGTACGTCGGTCGGATGGCCGACCTCACCGACACCGCCCTGGTGGTCGCGGTGGTCCCGGTCGCCTGCGCGGTGCTCGGCCTGTACGAACGGGCCCGGGGGCTGCTCGGCTGAGCGGCTCCCGGGCCCGTCGGACGTCGTCGGGTGTCAGTGCGCGGACTCGCCGCGCTCCTCGGCCTCCCGGGCGCGCCGGTACGACGCGACGATCTCGGCCTCGGCCTCCTGGCGGCCGACCCAGGTCGCGCCCTCGACCGACTTGCCCGGCTCCAGATCCTTGTAGACCTCGAAGAAGTGCTGGATCTCCAGCCGGTCGAACTCGCCCAGGTGGTGGATGTCGCGCAGGTGCTCCTGGCGCGGGTCCTCGTAGGGCACGCAGAGGACCTTGTCGTCCCCGCCCTTCTCGTCGGTCATCCGGAACATGCCGATCGTGCGGCACCGGATCAGGCAGCCCGGGAAGGTCGGCTCGGGAACCAGCACGAGCGCGTCCAGCGGGTCGCCGTCCTCGCCCAGGGTGCCCTCGATGAAGCCGTAGTCCGCCGGGTACTGCGTGGACGTGAAGAGGGTGCGGTCCAGCCGGATCCGGCCGGTCGCGTGGTCCACCTCGTACTTGTTGCGGTGACCCTTGGGGATCTCAACCGTCACGTCGAAATCCATCTGCACGCTCCCTCGTTTGCCCACGCTGGCCAACGGTAACCAGCGGCTCGCCACTCCCCGGACAGGTCAATGCCACCCATCCGCTCCGGCCGCCGCATAGTGTTCGGACCGAAGTAGTGTCACCCAAGCAGATTTTCGCGGGGGGAGGAGGGGGCGGTGGGGAGGGAAGATTCACACTACAGCCCGGACGGAGGCGCGGGGCGGCGGCCCGGCGGATCCGGGTCCGGCGGTTTCACCGGGCGCGTACCGGTGCCCGACGCCCACCCCGCCCGCGGTTCCTGGCCGGCCGGCGACGTGCCGGCCCGGGACGGTTCGTCCGGCGCCCACGGCCGGCCCGCGCCGCTGGACCTGTGGGCCGCCGCCGCGTCCCGCCCGGCCGCCGGCCCGCCGCCCATCTCGGCTCCACCGGCCGGCTCGGCGTCGCCCGCTCCGGCGCGGCGACGCCGGTTCCTGCCGATCGTGCTGGCCACCGTGCTCGTGCTCGTCCTCGCCGCCGTCGGGCTGGCCGTGGTCCGTCCCGGCCCGGTCGGGGAGTGGCTGGGCGACGAACCGAGCGCCCCGCAGGCCGCCGCCCGGCAGCCCGAGCCGGCGCCCGTCGCGGTGCTGGCCGCCGCCGACCCGAACGCCCCGCTGCCCACCGCCCAGGGCGTACGCGCGGCGCTCGGCCCGCTGGTCGGCGTACCGGCCCTCGGCGACCGGGTCAACGTCTCGGTCGTCGACGTCGCCACCGGCCAGTCGCTGTACGGACGGGGCGAGGACGCCGGCACGGTGCCCGCCTCGGTGACGAAGCTGGTCACCGCCGTCACGGTGCTCGCCGCACGTGGCTCCGGGTACCGCATCCCCACCCGGGCGGTCGCCGGTGCGACTCCCGGCGAGGTGGTGATCGTCGGCGGCGGCGACCCCACCCTCGCGGTCGACAAGAAGGGCTTCTACCCGGGTGCGGCCCGGCTGGACGACCTGGCCGGGCAGGTGAAGAAGGCGCTCGGCGGCACGAAGCCGACGAAGGTGGTCGTCGACTCGACGCTCTACTCCGGCCCGGTCCACGAGCCCGGCTGGGACTCCGACATCCCCGACGGCGGGTACGGCGGGGCGGTCACCGCCCTGATGGTCGACGGCGCACGCAGCGACGTGCCGCAGGCGAAGAAGGACCACGAGGACGGCAACCACGCCGCCGACCGGGTGTCCCAGCCCGACCTCGCCGCCGGCCGCTCCTTCGCCCGGCTGCTCGGGGTGCCGGCCGACGCCGTCACCAAGGGGAAGGCGCCCGCCGCCGGTGCCGGCGCCACCGCCGGGGCTCCCGGCACCGAGCTGGGCGTGGTGTCGTCCCTGCCGATGGTCCGGCTCGTCGACATCATGATCAGCGACAGCGACAACCTGGTCGCCGAGGCGCTCGCCCGGCAGGTGGCGCTGGCCCGGGACGAGCCCGCGTCGTTCGCCGGCGGCGGGAAGGCGATGGACGCGGTGGTGGCCGAGCTGGGGCTGCCGGCCGACGAGCTCTCGCTGGCCGACGGCAGCGGCCTGTCCCGCAGCAACCGCATCAGCCCGTCGTTGCTCACCGACGTGCTCGCGCTGGCCGGTGACGGCACCCGGCCGGACCTCGCCGCGATCTTCGGTGCGCTGCCGGTGGCCGCCTGGTCCGGCACCCTCACCGACCGCTTCGAGGGCCCGGCCCGGGTCGGCGCCGGGCTGGTTCGCGCCAAGACCGGGACGCTGTCCCGGGTGCACGCGATCGCCGGCCTGGTCAGCACCGCCGACGGTCGGCTGCTCAGCTTCGCCGTCCTCACCGACGACGCGCCCCCGGACGGCCTGACCGCCGCCCGCTCCGCCCTGGACCGCATCACCGCCACCCTCACCACCTGCGGTTGCCGCTGACCCGGGCCGATCGTCGAGCCCGGGTTCGGGTGTTCCCGCGCGGGTACGGTGGGTGCATGGCGCAGTTCGTGGACTGGGATCTGGCCGCCGCGACCGCGGGGGCGCTGGGAAAGTCGGGCCCCCGGGTGTCGTACGCGGAGGCCACCGACGTGGTCTCCGACCTGCGGCGGTTGACCGACGAGGCGGCCGGGCACGTCGCCGAGTACACCGGGCTGCGGTCGCAGGTGTCCCACCCGCCGGTGCGGGTGGTCGACCGGCGGGACTGGGCGGCGACCAACATCGCCGGGCTGCGCGAGGTGATCACGCCGCTGGTGGGCCGCCTGTCGAAGGACAGGCAGCCCGGGGTGCTGACCGAGGCGATCGGCTCCCGGGTGACCGGCGTGCAGGCCGGCACCGTGCTGGCGTACCTGTCCGGCCGGGTCCTCGGCCAGTACGAGGTCTTCTCCGCCGACCCGGGGCAGTTGCTGCTGGTCGCGCCGAACATCGTCGAGGTTGAGCGCAAGCTCGGCGCCGACCCGCGCGACTTCCGGCTCTGGGTCTGCCTGCACGAGGTCACCCACCGGACCCAGTTCACCGCCGTGCCGTGGATGCGGGCGTACTTCCTGGGTGAGGTGCAGGCGTTCGTGGACGCCTCCTCCAGCGGGGGCGAGCACCTGCTGGAGCGGCTGCGCCGGGGCGTGGCCACCCTCTCCGACGCGGTGAAGGACCCGGAGAGCCGCACCAGTGTGCTGGACATCGTGCAGACTCCGGCCCAGCGGGCCGTGCTGGACCGGCTCACCGCGCTGATGACCCTGCTGGAGGGGCACGCCGAGTTCGTGATGGACGGCGTCGGCCCGCAGGTGATCCCGAGCGTCGAGCGCATCCGGGCGTCGTTCAACCGGCGCCGGGAGACGGGCAACCCGCTGGAGAAGGCGATCCGCCGGCTGCTCGGCGTCGACGTGAAGATGCGCCAGTACGCCGAGGGCCGCAAGTTCGTGCACGGTGTCGTCGAGCGGGTGGGCATGCCCGGGTTCAACCGGATCTTCTCGTCCCCGCTGACCCTGCCCCGGCTGGAGGAGCTGGGCGATCCGGACGCCTGGGTGGCCCGGGTGCACGGGCCGGCCGGCCCGCTGCCGGCCGCCGGCTGACCGTACGACCGTGGCCGCGCTCGCCCCACCCGTGGCCGCGATCCGCGTCGCGGTCCGGCGAGCCCTGACCGGCCTGCCGGAAACCGGCCCGGTCCTGGTGGCCTGCTCGGGTGGCGCCGACTCGCTGGCGCTGGCCGCGGCGACCGCGTTCGTGGCGCCCCGGCTGGGCCGTCCCGCCGGTCTGGTCACCGTCGACCACGGGCTACAGGAGGGTTCGGCGGAGCGGGCCGAGGCGGTGGCGGCGTGGGCGCGCGGGACGGGCCTGGCTCCGGTCGAGGTGGTCCGCGTCGACGTGGGCGGCCGGCCGGGTGGTCCCGAGGCGGCCGCGCGGGAGGCTCGCTACCAGGCGCTGGGCGAGGTGGCCGGCCGGCACCGGGCGGCGGCGCTGCTCACCGGGCACACCCGCGACGACCAGGCGGAGACCGTGCTGCTCGCCCTCGCACGCGGCGCCGGCCCACGGGGCCTGGCCGGGATGCCGGCGCGGCGGGACCTGCCCGGGGTGCCCCTGCTGCGGCCGTTGCTGGACGTGAGCCGGGAGCAGACCCGCACGGCGTGTGCGGTGCTCGGGCTCGACCCGTGGGAGGACCCGCACAACGCCGATCCGTCGTACGCCCGGTCGCGGGTGCGGGCCGACGTGCTGCCGGCGCTGGTCCGCGCGCTCGGGCCGGGGGTGCTGGACAACCTGGCCCGCACCGCACGCCTGGTGGCGGCGGACAACTCCGCCCTCGACGACCTGGCGGGGGTCGCCCTGGCCGAGGTCCGGCACCCCGACGGCGGGCTGGCGGTACCCGCGCTGGCCGGTCTGGCGCCCGCCGTGCGGAGCCGGGTGCTGCACGCCTGGGCCCGGGAGCTGGGCGCACCGCCCGCCGCCCTGTCGCACCGGCACGTGACCGCACTGGAGGCCCTGGTGAGCGGGTGGCACGGCCAGGGGGCGGCGTACCTGCCGGGCGGTCGGCGGGTGGTCCGCCGCGACGGCCGCCTGACCGCCGTCGGCCCCATCTGAGCCGCCCGGACCGTCCCCCACCCCGGGGTGAAAGGAAGGGCCCCTTTTTAACACCCGTTGTTAACAGGGGGCCCTTCTACTACCGCAGGCGTTAAGAAGGGGCCCTTCCTTACCGCCGGGCGGCGGTGTGCGGGAGCCGCCGGAGGCGGTAGACATGGCGGATGGCGTACCCCCGGAAGCCGATCTTCGCGCCCCGCGGCGCGGTGGCGACCAGCCACCCGCTGGCGGCGGCGGCCGGTCTGGCCGTGCTGCGGCGCGGCGGCAACGCGGTCGACGCGGCGCTGGCCGCCGCGACGACCCTGACCGTGGTGCAGCCGCCCTCCAACGACATCGGCGGCGACCTCTTCGCGATCGTCTGGGACGGCGAGCGCCTGCACGGCCTGAACGCCTCCGGCCGCTCGCCGGCCGCGCTGACCCGGGCACTGGTCGACGTGGTGACCGCCGGCCGGGCGGTCGAGCCGGTGGACGCGCTCGGTGGTGCGCAGGCCCGGGGGCCGGCGATGCCGGCGCGGGGCTGGCTGCCGGTGACCGTGCCCGGCGCCCCGGCCGGCTGGCGGGACCTGCACGACCGATTCGGTTCGCTGCCCTTCGCCGACCTGTTCGCCGACGCGATCGGGTACGCCGAGCACGGACACCCGGTCTCCGCCGGTGTCGCCGCCGCGTGGTCCCGCGCGGTCGCCGGGCACGCGGGCCTGGCCGGCGAGGAGTACGCGGAGTTCGGGCGGGTCTTCGCCCCGGACGGCAGGGCACCCCGGCCCGGCGAGTGGTGGCGGAACCCGGACGCCGCCCGGACGCTGCGCCGGATCGGGGCCACCGGGGCGGAGGACTTCTACTCCGGCGACATCGCGGCGGCCCTGGACGCGCACGCCGCCCGGACCGGCGGCTTCCTCACCGGCGTCGACCTGGCCCGGCACACGTCGACCTGGGCCGACCCGGTCCGGGTCCGCTACCGCGACCACGACGTGTGGGAGCTGCCACCGCCCGGGCAGGGGCTCGCCGCGCTGCTGGCGCTGCACGTCCTCGACGGCACCGACGTCGCCGCGCTGTCCCTGGAGGAACGGCTGCACCGGCAGGTCGAGGCGGTCAAGCTGGGCTTCGCCGACGCGCACGCCCACGTGGCAGACCCGGAGCGGGCACCGGTGCCGGTCGAGGCCCTGCTCGACCCCGCGTACGCGGCGGTCCGCCGGACGCTCGTCACGGACCGGGCCGGCGATCCCACCGCCGGGGATCCCGAGCGTGGCGGCACCGTCTACCTGTGCACCGCCGACAGCGGCGGGATGATGGTCAGCCTGATCCAGTCGACGTACCTGGCCTTCGGGTCGCACGTGGTGCTCCCCGGGCACGGGTTCGCCCTCCAGAACCGGGGCCTCGGCTTCCGCCTCGACCCGGCGCACCCCAACGCCGTCGGTCCCGCCAAGCGTCCGTTCCACACGATCATCCCCGGCTTCCTGAGCCGTGACGGCGTGCCGGTCGGCCCGTTCGGAGTGATGGGTGGGCACATGCAACCGCAGGGGCACGTGCAGCTGGTGTCCGCCACCCTCGACGCGGGACTGGACCCGCAGGCGGCGCTGGACGCGCCGCGCTGGTACTGGCACACCGGGCGCACGCTGCTGGTCGAGCCGGAACTGGTCGCCACCGCCGAGGGCCGGGAGGCGGTCACGGGGTTGCGCGCCCGGGGCCACGAGGTCACCGTCGCGGCCGAGGCGTCGCTCTTCGGGTACGGGCAGGCGATCTGGCGCCGTCCGGAGGGTGGCTACGCGGTGGGCTCGGAGTCCCGGGTGGACGGAGGCGCGGGCGGCTACTGACCCCGCGCGGCGGCCTCGACCCGGCACCGGAACGTGGTGCGGTAGCCCTGCGGGGTGGTGCCGACGCGGCGGGCGAAGTGGTGCCGCAGTGCTGCGGCGTCGGAGAAGCCGGCCCGGTCGGCCACCACCTCCACGCTCAGCCCGGTGTCCTCGAGCAGGCGGCGGGCCAGGAGCACCCGCTGGTTGGTCAGCCAGTCGTGCGGGGTGGTGCCGGTCTCCGCACGGAACCGGCGGGCGAAGGTCCGGGGGGCCATCCCGGCGCGCTCGGCGAGGTCGTCCACGGTGACCGGGCGGTCCAGGTGGCCCATCAGCCACTCCAGGACCGGCTCCAGGGTGGGCGCGTCGGGCGTCCGGGGGATCGGTGCCTCGACGTACTGGGCCTGTCCGCCGTCCCGGTGCGGCGGCACCACCATCCGCCGGGCCAGCCGGGTGGCGGTCGCCGAGCCGTGCGCCTGGCGGACCAGGTGCAGGGCGGCGTCGATGCCGGCCGCGGTGCCGGCGCTGGTGAGCAACCGGCCGTCCTGGACGTACAGCGAGTTGCACCGGACCCGGGCGGTCGGGTGGCGCCGTTGCAGCTCGTCGACGTACCTCCAGTGGGTGGTGCACTCCCGGCCGTCGAGCAGGCCCGCCTCGCCGAGCACGAACGCGCCGGAGCAGACGCTGAACACGTACGCGCCCCGGTCGGCGGCGCGGCGCAGCGCGGCGAGTACGGGCGGGGGGACGGCCGTGCTCTCGGCGTGCGCCGGGACGGCCACCAGATCCGCCTCGTCGACCGGCCCCAGGTCGGCGTGCGGGGTGAGCAGGAAGCCGGACCGGGTGCGCACCGGCTCGCCGTCGGCGGTGCAGACGGCGAAGCGGTAGCCGGGGAAGCCGTCGGCCGTCCGGTCGGTGCCGAACACCTCGGCGAGCACGCCCAGCTCGAAGGTGGCGACGTCCTGGAGGGCGATGACGGCTACGGATCGGAACATGTGACGAGGGTAACCGTAGAGGTGGCAGGAAATCGAGGTTCAGGGGCAATCCTGCCGCTGTCGGACCGGGGGGGCGGAGCGCAGACTTACTTGTGTCCGGTGCGCACCGGCGGCGAAAGCGACAGGAAACGGATGAAAGTGAGCGCCGCCATGGAGTTCCTGCTGTTCCTCTTGTTCCTTGCCCTCTTCGGCCTCGCCTCGGCCGCCGGCCTGACCGTCGACAGCCGCGACTCGGCGGACTGGAAGCCGACCCGCGAGGGTCGCCGCTGGCGATCCCGCGCCTGCTGAGGTGATTGGTGGGCTTCGGGGCATAAATCCCGGGCGGGACCGCTCCAAAAGGGGCGGCCCCGCCGACGGAGGCCCATCCGCGTACGGCAGGCTAGGAGTCATGGCTGACGGCTCCTGGTACGACGCCGACATCGATCACGTCATCATCTCCGAGGCGCAGATCCGCGAGAAGACCGCGGAACTCGCCAAGCAGGTCTCGGCGGACTACGCGCACGTCGAGGACGGCCTGCTGCTGGTCTGCGTACTCAAGGGCGCCGTCATGTTCATGGCGGACTTCGCCCGCGCGCTGGGCCGGCAGGGCCCGCCGGCCGAGCTGGAGTTCATGGCCGTCTCCTCCTACGGGCAGGGCACCACCTCCTCCGGCGTGGTCCGCATCCTCAAGGACCTGGACCGGGACATCGCCGGCCGGCACGTGGTCGTGGTGGAGGACATCGTCGACTCCGGGCTGACCCTCTCCTGGCTGCTGCGCTACCTGGAGTCCCGCTCGGCGGCGAGCGTCGAGGTGGTCGCGCTGTTCCGCAAGCCCGACGCGGTGAAGGTTCCCGTGCCGGTCAAGTACGTCGGCTTCGACATCCCGACCGAGTTCGTCGTCGGCTACGGCCTCGACTTCGGCGAGCGGTACCGCGAGCTGCCCTACGTCGGCGTGCTCAAGCCCGAGGTCTACGCGCGCACCTGAGCACACCCCATCGGCGTTCATCGAGCGGACGTTCAGCGGGTTCTCAGCTGGTCGGACTACGGTGTAGGTCGGTGGCGTGGAGGCTCTACTCCACGCCCGTCCCCTCGACCCGCGTGACCGGGCGGTCGGGAGGCCGGGCGGGGAGCTCCCGCCACGCCGGCCCAAACCCCGGTTCGCCGTACGCGTAAGTGCTGGGCTCGCAAGCTCGCATGTGGCACGCACTGAATCCTCTTTGTGCGCGACTGCGGGGCTCGCAAGCTCACTCCTCGCGCGCACGGTGTACCGTCGAATGACCGTGGCGCGGCAGTATCCGCGCCCCGGGGTCGAGGCCGGCCCGCACGGCGGCTCCGGCCGCCGCGCAGGCGGCGACACCATCAGACGGTCAGGACGTCGATCAGGAGGATGCGGGCGTCTCGGCGCTCGACTACAGCATGGAACGTACGCGTTTCTTCCGCCGACCGGTGGTCTGGATCATCCTGGTCATCCTCGGCGCCGTTGTGCTCAGTCAGCTGTTCACCAGTGGTCCCAGCTACCACCGGGTGGACACTTCCGTCGCGCTCGACCAGCTCAACAAGGGCGGTATCGAGAAGGTCGTCTTCCAGGACAAGGAGCAGACGCTCCAGCTGGACCTGAAGGACAAGGCCAAGTTCGGTGACACCGACACCGACCGGATCGAGGCGCAGTTCCCGTACGAGGTCGGCGACGAGGTCTGGAACGAGGTCCTCGAGGCCAAGGCGAACAACCGGGTCACCGGCCCGGCCGACGTCAAGGTGTCGTCCGACAGCATCTGGGTGAGCCTCTTCGTCAACCTGCTCCCCATCGTCCTGCTGGTGCTCCTGCTGCTCTTCTTCATGTCGCAGATGCAGGGCGGCGGCTCCCGGGTGCTCAACTTCGGCAAGTCCAAGGCGAAGATGATCACCAAGGACACGCCGAAGACCACGTTCGCGGACGTGGCCGGCGCCGAGGAGGCCGTCGAGGAGCTGCACGAGATCAAGGACTTCCTGCAGAACCCGGCGAAGTACCAGGCGCTCGGCGCGAAGATCCCGAAGGGCGTGCTGCTCTTCGGTCCGCCCGGCACCGGTAAGACGCTGCTGGCCCGCGCGGTCGCCGGCGAGGCCGGCGTGCCGTTCTACTCGATCTCCGGTTCGGACTTCGTGGAGATGTTCGTCGGCGTCGGCGCGAGCCGGGTCCGCGACCTCTTCGAGCAGGCCAAGGCGAACGCCCCGGCGATCGTCTTCGTCGACGAGATCGACGCCGTCGGCCGCCACCGCGGCGCCGGCATGGGTGGCGGTCACGACGAGCGCGAGCAGACCCTCAACCAGCTGCTCGTCGAGATGGACGGCTTCGACACCAAGGGCGGCGTCATCCTCATCGCCGCCACCAACCGGCCGGACATCCTCGACCCGGCGCTGCTGCGCCCGGGCCGCTTCGACCGGCAGATCCCGGTGGACGCGCCCGACATGGAGGGCCGCAAGGCGATCCTGCGGGTGCACGGAAAGGGCAAGCCGTTCACCCCCGACGTCGACCTCGACGCGGTGGCCCGGCGTACCCCCGGTTTCAGCGGTGCCGACCTGGCCAACGTGATCAACGAGGCCGCGCTGCTCACCGCGCGTAAGGACCAGCGGGCGATCACCAACGACTCCCTGGAGGAGTCGATCGACCGGGTGATCGCCGGTCCGCAGCGCCGGACCCGGGTGATGAGCGACCAGGAGAAGAAGATCACCGCGTACCACGAGGGTGGGCACGCGCTGGTCGCCTGGGCGCTACCGCACGCCGCGCCGGTGCACAAGGTGACGATCCTGTCCCGGGGCCGCTCGCTGGGCCACACGCTGGTCCTCCCCACCGAGGACAAGTACACCCAGACCCGCGCCGAGATGGTCGACACCCTGGCGTACGCCCTGGGTGGCCGGGCCGCCGAGGAGCTGGTGTTCCACGAGCCGACCACCGGCGCCGGCAACGACATCGAGAAGGCCACGCAGCTGGCCCGCGCGATGATCACCCAGTACGGCATGAGCTCCAAGCTCGGTGCGATCAAGTACGGCACCAGCGGCGACGAGCCGTTCCTCGGCCGCAACATGGGCCACGAGCGGGACTACTCCGACGCCGTCGCCGCCGAGATCGACGGCGAGATGCGGGCGCTGGTCGAGCTGGCGCACGACGAGGCCTGGGAGATCCTGGTGGAGTACCGGGACGTCCTGGACAACATCGTGCTCGAGCTGATGGAGAAGGAGACGCTCTCCACGGCCGACATGGCGCGGATCTGCGCGCGGGTGGTCAAGCGCCCGCCGCTGGCGCCGTACAACGGGTTCGGCAAGCGGCAGCCGTCGACCGAGCCTCCGGTGCTGACGCCGGCGGAGAAGGACGCGCTCAAGGTGCAGGCCCAGGCCGACGGCGCGTCCGTGGGCGGCGGCCCCGCCTCGAACAACTCGGACGGCACGCACTGAGCACGGACCCGAAGGCCAGCCCCCGGGACTCCCGGGGGCTGGCCTTCTCCGCGACCGAGCCCGACGACGACGGCCTGGACTACGTGGCCGCCCGGCTGATCAGCGGCAAGCTCAGCGGCCGGCCCGTCGAGGACACGATGGACCTCGGTCGGATCGAGAAGGCCGTCCGGGAGATCCTCATCGCCGTCGGTGAGGACCCCGACCGGGACGGCCTCCAGCAGACACCCGCCCGGGTCGCCCGGGCGTACGCCGAACTCTTCGCCGGCCTCCGGGTCGACCCGGCCCAGGTGCTCACCACCACCTTCGAGGCCAACCACGAGGAGCTGGTGCTCGTCCGGGACATCGACGTGATGAGCCTCTGCGAGCACCACCTGCTGCCGTTCCGGGGCAGCGCCCACATCGGCTACATCCCCGGGCCGGACGGCCGGATCACCGGCCTGTCCAAGCTGGCCCGGCTGGTCGAGGTCTTCGCCCGTCGTCCCCAGGTGCAGGAGCGGCTGACCTCGCAGATCGCCGGCCTGCTCATGGAACGGCTCGCCCCGCGCGGGGTGATCGTGGTCCTGGAGTGCGAGCACATGTGCATGGCAATGCGCGGCATCCAGAAGTCGGGCGCGCAGACCATCACCTCGGCCGTCCGTGGCACCCTGCAGCACGACGCGAAGTCCCGGGCCGAGGCGATGACGCTGATCATGTCCCGCTGACCGCTCGACGTACGCACCGGCCGGCCGACCCGTACCTGGGTCGGCCGGCCGAGGCGTTTCCGGCGCGGCCGGCGCGGGTGTCGTCGTCAGCCGGCGAGCACGGCCAGCAGCAGCACGGCGCTGACCAGCACCGCCGGCAGCAGGCAGACCAGCGCGCCGAGCCGTGCCGTCCGGTCCACCCGGCCGCCGGGGCCGGCCGGGAACAGCCGGCCCACCCCCGTCCAGCCCGCCGCGAAGGCCACCGCGGGCATCGGCAGCCCGCAGACCAGCGCCGCCACGGTCACCGCGCCCGCGCCGGAGGTCAGCAGCACCACCACCTGCAACAGCGGCACCAGCAGCGCCAACGGCCCGTAGACCAGCAGGTTGCGCGGTGCCGCCGGCCAGGCGGACGGACTGAACACGCCCCGCGCCGCCAGCGCCGTGTCGGCGGCGTCCGCCCGGGCGCGGGCCGTGCGCAGGCCGGCCAGCACCGCCGCCGGCCCACCCGCCATCGCCCGGGCCGCCTCGGTCACCTCCGGCGGCGTGGGCACCAGGGAGATCGCCGGGACGCCCCGCTCCCGTAGCCGGCTCTCCTGCGGCGCCAGCCGCGTGCGTACCGTGCTCAACTCCTCGCGGGCGGCCTGCACCGACCGGGCCTGCTCACCGGCGGCGGTGGCGGCGTCCCGCCGTACCCCGTCGAGCTGGCGGGCGGCGGCCAGGTAGTCGGTCCACGCGGCGGCCACCGGGTCGGCGGCCGTCGTGCCGCCCTCCGGCGCCGGGGCGGCGGTCCGTTGCCGGCCCGGCCCCGACGTCCTGCTCCGTGTCGTGCCGCGGCTCATGGCTGCTCTCCGTCGTCGGCGAAGGGAACCAGGACGGTGCCCCGCTCACCCGGGCCGTCCCAGAGGACAACCCGGCCCGGGCGGGGCCGCCACTCGACCGGCCGGCCGAAGACCGACGCCAGCTGCGCGCCCGGCAGGTCCACCAGGGCGACCGCGGCCAGCTTCTCCACCTCACCCTCCGGGTCGAGCAGGGCCCCGAACGGCGGCACGGTGCGCCAGCGCCCCAACAGGTGCCGGCCGGCGGCCGGCCCCTCGTGCAGCAGCGTCCGCCACCGGTCCGGCGGCAACGTGGTGGCGGGAACCGCGCCCACGTCGAAGACCACCAGGTACGCGGGTGCCGTGTCCTCGATCGCGGCGAGCAGGCCGGGAAGGTCGACCGTCTCGACCGTCTGCCGCTCGGCCAGTTCGGTTGCCAACGCCTCGGCGACCGGGCGTGACCCGTCGTCCGGCGCGTACAGCACGAAACGCGCGGTGCCGGGCGAGTGGTGCGCGGCCGTGCCGCGTGCCGCCGTCGCCAGCAGCCGCACCGCCTCCGGCCCGGGACCGAGCACCGCCAGGTTGCGCCCGGGAGAGGGGCCGAGCGGCACGGCTACGGTGGACCGCCCGACGTCCACCGCCCGGCCCAGCAGGGCGGCCGGCTCCGACGTCCGACCCGCCAGTGCGGCCCGGTGCCGGGGGTCGTTGCGCAGCGACGGACGCGCCCAGCCGGCGAACACCACGGGCGGGGCGGAGCCCTCCGGGCGGGCCGCCCACAGCCGCTGCCGCAGCTCCGCCACCGTCTCCGGGTGGTCCTGCGGGTCGGGGAACCGGACCATCCTCTCGTGCCCGCGGATCGCGCCCCGAGGCCCACCGAGCCCGCCGGCCGTGTTCACCACCGCGCTGCCCACCGGCAGTCCGGCCGCCGAGTCGTTCGTCGGCTCCAGCACGGCACCGCCACCGGGAAGCGCCACCCGCACCGGGAACTGCCCGAGCACCGAGTCCCGGTCGGTACGCGCCCCCAACCCCAGGTCGCCCTCACCGGCCAGCACCAGGTGCACCCCGTACGCCCGGCCCGACCGCGCCAGCGCGTCCAGCCGCGTGGCGGCCTCCACCGCCAGCCGGTCCCGCTCGGCGAAGAGCAGCGGCAGGTGGTCGAGCACGCAGACGATCCGGGGCATCGGCCGGTGCTGCCGTAGCTCGCCGAAGCGCTGCCCACCGGCTCGCGCGCCGGCCTCCTCCCGCCGGCGCACCTCAGCCGCCAACTCGTCGAACAGGCCGAGGACGTACTCCCGGTCGGCGGCCATGGCCGCGGCCCGTACCTGCGGAATCCACGAACGGTCCCGCTCGGTCTGGAGGAACTCCACGAAGGACTCCCCGTCGCCCAGATCGACCAGGTACAGGGCCAGCTCCTCGGGGCCGTACCGGGCGGCCAGACCCAGCAGCGCGGTGGTGAGGAACGTCGACCGGCCGGCACCGGACCGGCCGCTGACCAGCCAGTGCGGGGTCAGCTCGGTGAAGCCCAGCGACACCGGCCGGCCGCCGGCGTCACCCACGGTCGTCGCGATCCCGTCGGTCGCCCCCGCCGTCCACAACTCCTGCTCCGGAGGGGGCAGCAGGTCGGCCAGCGCCAGGCGGGAACCGGCCTCCACCTGAGCCGCGAGCCGTCGGCACACCGCGTCGACCAGATCCGCCGGCGGGTCCGGCTCGATGAACACCGGCGAGTTCAAGCCGCCCGGCTGCTCGGTTCCCGGCCCCGCGTACGGGGTGTCGGGCGGATCGCCCAGCAGCGCGTACGCGGTGCGCATAGCGATCGTCGTGGCCCGGGGCAACGGCACCCGGCCTGGTCCCTGCTCGGTGGGGGGATCCGGGGCCGGGTTGGCGTTCCCGGCCGGACCGGTGGTGGCGGCCGTCCAGCCGGCGACGACCAGGTGCAGCCCGGCCGGCGGGCCCTGCTCCGCCAGCGCCGCGATCCTTGCCAGATCCGTGGCACCGGTCGACTCGGGCAGCGCCGCGACCACCAGCAGCACCGTTCGGTCGTGGCGGCGGCGTCCGCTCGTACCCGGAGCCACCCACTGCTCCGCCTCGGTCAGCACCGCCCGCAGGCCCGTGACGTCGGTGGCCGGAGGTGGCAGCAGGCCGGCGTCCGCCAGCGCCGCGAACGGCGCCAGAACACCACCCGTGGCGTCCACCGCGCGGACCAGCAGCGCCCCGGCCGGCGTCGCCGCCAACAACCGCAGGAGTACGCCGCGGAGCAGACCCGCCACCCGGGGTTCCCGGGCGTCGGCGTCGACCGTGAGGTGGCCCGTGCCGAACAGCGGCACCAGGGCGGGAAAGCGGGCGTCGTCCAGGGGTGCCGCCGTACCGACGCGGACGAAGGACGGCGGGCCGTCACCGGCTGGCACGGTCGGGGCCAGTGTCTCCAGGGCGGCACCGGCCCAACCGGGTGCCAGCACGGCCGCTGCGGCGCGGAGCCGCTCGGCCAGCTCGTACTGGCGTCCGTGGTCAGCCGGCACCGGGCGGGTGTCGTCGAGGATCTCGGCGGCGGCCAGGGCGGTCGCGGCGGCCCGGCGGTGCAGGGCGGCGGCGCGGCTCGTGCGTGCCCTCGGACCGGCCACGGCGTCCACCCCCTCTGCGCGAGGTCGGCAACCTCTCCCCGCGCAGAGACCGTAACTCAGGTGGAGTCTCCACCGGCGGAGGTGCGGCGGCGCTGCGCCGGTGTTGTCGCGGATCTCACCGATGCGGAGTGGTCCGTCACGATCCGCTGCATCTGAGGCATTGGGTCCACCGCGCCCAGCCGTTAGCCTCAGGGGGTGGAATCAGTGCAGCCCCCCGCCGGTTCCCAGGTCTCCCGTGTACCGGCGCAACGGCCCCCCTCGGACCACCTGGCGCCCCCCGGTCCGGCGCCCGCCCCGGAGCGGCCCCGGCGGCGACTCCGCACGGTGCTGACGGTGGTCGCGGCGGTGCTGACGTCCCTTGTGCTCGGCGGGATCGTCGCCGGATACCTGCTGTACGACCGCGCGACCGCGCCGGACCGCAGCGCCCCCGACGTCGTGGTCGACAACTATCTTCGGGCGTTCCTCGTGGACCGCAACGACACCCGCGCCAACCTTTACACCTGCGACGGCGGCGGCGATACCGGTCGGCTCCGGGCCCTACGTGACGATCTGGTCGCACGCGAGCAGCGTTTCGGGACCAACCTCTCGGTGAGCTGGGGCAGCCTGCGGGTGGAGCGACAGGGCAACAGCGCAGATGTCCGGGTCGACCTCATCATCTCCGCCTATGTTGACGGCATCTCGCAGAGCGACCGGCAGCCCTGGCGGTTCGCCACGAAGCTCGGTGATGACGACTGGGGGGTCTGCGCCGGGACGCCGGGCGGTTGAGCAGTTACTCGATCCAGAGCAGGTGAACCGGCACCTCCAGAGTGCTCGGTGCCTGTCCCCGCCAGGCCCAGCGGTACCACTCCATCTCCGGCGTGACCCGGACGCAGATGTCACCGTCCGCACCCGAGTAGGTCTCGGTGACCGCCCGCAGGTCGCGATGTTCCACCGATTCGGCGACGTGCACCACCCGGCGGCCGGCGACCGCGTCCGCCTCGAAGACGGGTGTCGGCGCCCGGTGCGCCGGGACGTCCAGCGACACCAGCCGGATACCCGTCTCGTGAGCGGTTCTCCGGGACGGCGGGCGCGCCCCCACCGTCTCCACCCAGACCCGCTCCACCGGCACCAGCGGGGCGAAGACCTCGACCTGGTCGGCCTCGGCGCGGTACCACTCGTGCTCCGGGATGACCGGCACGTAGGTCCGGCTGCCCTGCACCACGCGCTCGTCGGCGCGCAGGTCGCCTCGCCAGCCCAGACCGGGTAGGCCGACCAGGACCCGCCGCCCCCGCAGGTCGACCCGGGTGGTGGCGGGAACGATCTCGATCGGCCGGGGCGGCAGGGGTGCCCAGTCCGGCTGGCCCGCGAAGGGATCGGGCAGCGGATCGGTCATGGCCTCGAGCGTCTCATCCCGCGCTCCGCAATGGGGCGCCGCGGTCCCGCATGAAGGGCACCGGGTCGATGGCGCTCCGGCTGCTGCGGTCGCCGTCGGTGTGGACCTCGTAGTGCAGGTGCGGCCCGGAGGAGTTGCCGCTGCTGCCGACCGCACCGATCACGTCGCCCGCCTCGACCATCTGCCCCGCACGAACCTGGGGCCGGCTGATCATGTGGCAGTAGCGGGTGACGACCTCGCCCGCGTGCAGGATGTCCACGAACCACCCACAGCCGCCCTTGTCCGGGAAGCCGTCGACGTCGCAGGTGAGCCGCCCGCTGCGGTCGGGGTCGCACTTGGAGATCAGCACCCGGCCGGTAGCGGCGGCCCGGATCAGCGTTCCCTTCGGCGCCGCGATGTCGACGCCGTTGTGCGCCGGTCGGTCCGCCGTGCGGAACCCGGAACCGACGCCACCGGGGATGGGGGCGGTCCAGCCGGATGCGGCGATCGCACCGGCGGCCGCCACGTCGCAGGTCTGCCGTCCGCTGACGAGCGCCGTCCGCGCTGCCCCGCCGGCCAGTGCGTTGACGATCGTCCCGGCCAGGTCCTCGTGCTTCGCGTACGCGTCGGGAAACGCGCTGACCTGGACCTTCTGAGCCGCGAGGGTGAGCGGCATGTCCTCCCAGCCGGGGATCTGGGCGAGCTTCTCGTAGAACTTGCGGGCGGCGTACTCGGGTGTCATCCGCTGCGCGACGCTGCCCCAGCCGGCCCGCTGCTGGAACAGGCCGACCGAGTCGTGATCCGCCCCGACCCCCTCGTTCGGGATGGTCCGCGAGTCGGGGACCCTGCTGTTGGCCAGGTTGCGCAACCGGGACTCCTGCATCGCGGTCGCGACGGCGACCACCCAGCCGCGGGGCGGGACCTTCATCTCCTGCCCGACCTTGATGATCCGCGCGGCGTTGCGCAACTGGACCTCGCCGTACTGGGAGAGGCGGGGCATCTCACCGGTCACGGTGACCCGGAAATCGCCGGTGCACTCCTGACTGGCCAGCGTCAGCTGGTCGGGACCCTCGCCGCCCAGTTCGGTGAGGAGGAAGGCGCCGGCGCCGCCGGTGCAGCAGAGCAGAATGAGGGCCGCGGTCAGGGCGGCGGCCAGGGCACCAACCCGGAGCCGGCGGGGCGGTCGCACGTCGTCGCTCATTCCTGCTCCCAGTCCACCGCGTCCACCAGCCACCGCCCCTCCGGCGCCACCAGTTCCAGCCGCAGCCGCCCGGTGTCGAGCGGGACCAGGACCTCGACGAACCTCTCGGTCCGGGGTTGGAGGGTGACCTCGTCACTCACCCGGGTCGCCGGCACCCCGGCCGGTTCCGCGCCGGCGAGCTTCTCGGTCAGCGCGGGCGTGGAGAGCGGGCGCATGTCGGATTGCCACTGCTCCGCGCTGACGCCCGGTCGGCCGAGCCACGCCGTCACGAACTTTCCGGCGGTCTGCTCCGGCGTCAGCTCACCCGGCCGGGTCACCGGTGCGGGAGGAGTGGCCGTCGCGACGAGCCCGTCATCGCCAGCGGTCGGGGCGACCGTGGTGATCGGCCGGCTCGGGCGGTTGCTGAGCCCGGCGGCCGGATCGCCCGGTCCGCTCACCAACCGCGCCGCCCCGATCACGCCGAACACGACGACCGCGAGGAGGAGCGCGACGCCGAGCCGGGACCGGAGGGCCCGGGTGAACAGGAATTCGATCGCCCGTCGCACCGCAATCACCGTGCCTCGGAGCGGATCCGGGGAGTAGTCCGATCGGGTTCGCGTTCCGTGGAGCCCGGCCGGTAGATGACGAAGGACGGATTCTCTTCCGGGACGTCGGGCTCCGTCCAGGTGGCCGGCTGCCGGCGGCGGGGCCGGGGGGCGACCGGCCGCCCGGTGGAGCGCTCCTCGACCGCGGGCGCCCTGTCCTCGGTCCGCTCGCGGCCGTCCGGGCGCTTGCTCCCGTCGGCGCCGCCGGCCGAGGTGCCGGCGTGCGACGGGTCCTCCCGGCGTGCCTCGGGTCGGAGACTGGTCTGCTCCGTCACGACCTGGCCCCGTCGGCGGCCCAGGGCGGGCTCGTTCGTACCGCCGGGCTCCGCGACATCCAGACGAGCAGCGGTCCGCATGTCCCGGAAGAAGCGCCGGTGCCAGGAGCCGGCCGAGCTGACCGCCTCGGAGCTGTCCTTGCCGCCCAGTTGGGTGATCCGCCGGTACGGGCGCAGCAGAAGCCACCCCACCACACCGCAGAGCCAGACCAGCACCACCTGGAGCCAACCGGGCAGGGTCGACGTGCTCATGATCAGGTCGACCGCGAAGAGGTAGATGGCCGCGCCGGTGCCGAAGATGGCGATGTTGAAGACGGCGGCGACCACCGCGTTCGCGAGCCGCCGCAGGCCGGCGCTGGCCGGGCGCAGCAGACCGACCGTGCCGAGGATCGGCGCGGCGATCACCGCCCAGCGGAAGATCAGGAAGCCGAGCAGCACCAGGAGCGACGCGGTCAGGTCGAACATCGCGAACAGCAGCGAGGCGAGCACCGCGATGAACCCGGCACCCACCCGGTCCATGTCCCGGACGCCCTGGAGGTACTCGTACGCCTCCGGGTCCTCCTGCTCGATCTGCTGCGCGACCCGTGCCCACTGCTGCTGCTTGGCCTTGATCGTGGCCTCGCGGGTCGCCGGGTTCGACCGAAGCTTCTCGGCCTCCTCCCAGGAGAGCGACTTCGCGTCGTAGAGGGCCGGGCCGTACTTCTTGGCGGTCTCGCTGTCCGCCGAGCCGAGCACACCGCGCAGCCAGTTCCGGTAGAGCATCGACTCGGTCGCCGTGTCACTGGCCCGGACGGCGGGCGGTCTCTTGTCCACGCACGCGTCCGGATTGGGTACGGCACACCTGTCCGGAGGTGTGTCCTTGGAGGTTGGTCCGACGGCGTCGTGGACGACGCCCAGCGTGGTGACGAGCGTCCCGTCGGCGATGTTCGCGGATTTGACCGGCCAGGCGGCCAGGGCGGTCACCGCCACCATCACCAGGAGGGCCCAGCCCGCCGTGGTCATCGCGTTGCTCATGTCCGACTGGCGCGACCGCCAGAGCAGGTAGAGCCCGACCACGCAGAGCGTGACGATGCCGAAGACACTGAACACCTTCTGGTAGACGGCCTTGGTCGCCTGGTCCACCAGAGGATCCGCCCAGCCCCACATCGAGCGTGGATCCCAGGCCCGCTCGCGCAGAGCGTTGGATGCGCCGACGATCGCTGTGGCGATCATGAACTCGCCGTTGGCGACCGTGTTGGTGAACTTGTAGTCGGGGTGCAGCACGGCTGTCGCGCATCCGGTGTCCACGTCGTAGGTGGTGTAGCTGTATCCGGCGTACCCGTAGTCGCTGTAGAAGCCCTTCGGGCCGGGCTGTTTGGCGGAGTCGGGGCGGGACGCGAACCAGCCGGCGAGGCCGGAGTCCGGAGCGCTGGGCGTGGGGGCGTTCCGGCACTTGACGTCGTCCTCCGCGACGTCCTTCAGCTTGGCGACGCAGGCGCGGAAGTCGGCCTGCCACTCCTGGGTGGTGCAGAGGTCACCGGGTGCCTGGGCGGCCGCCGACGCCGGTGGCGCCGCGGTGGCGCCGACGGCCGGCCAGCCGATGGTGGCCCCGGCCAGTACGCCGAGGGCGAGCAGGAACGCCGCTGTCCGTGCCCGGGCCCCGGCCATGTCACGCCTCCAGATCCGGTAGGACGGACGGCAGCACCCCGGCCGCCGCGGCGATGGCCGCCGGTGTGGTGTCCAGGTGCTCCAGGAGGCCCTCGACGTACGAGACGTCGACCCGGACCTTCTGCACCCGCCCGTCGACGTCGCGCATCACGAACTCACGGAAGCCGAGCCGGGTGTCGGAGATCGCGTCGGCGGTGGAGAGGGAGGCGAGGGTCGCCTCGTAGCCGTCGTTGACCGGTACGCGCAGCAGCCGCAGCGCCTCGGAGGCGATCTCCGCGTCCTCGGCGATCCGGCCGACGAAGACGGTGGAGACCAGGTTCTGGACGTCGAGGCCGAGGATGTCCTTCGGGTTCTGGGAGGCGACCAGCGCCGCCAGGTTCCACTTGCGGGAGTCCCGGGCGAGCCGGACCAGGAAGGAGCGGCCGGAGCGCCAGCCCTCCATGAAGTGCGCCTCGTCCAGGCCGACGAGCTTGCGGGACGACATCGACCCGCCGTAGCAGCGACGGACGGCGAGCCGGTGCGCGGTGTGCAGCATCGGCAGGGCGAGGGCTTCCTCGGCGGACCAGTACTCGCGCTCGATCTTCAGGTCGGGCAGCCGGAGCCCGGCCATGGTGATCACGGTGAGGGCCGCGTCGGCACCCAGCAGCCCTTCCGGCGGCCGGCCGAAGAAGAGCATCGCCAGCGGCATCTCGGCGGTGTCGAGCAGCAGGTTGGCCAGCTCGCGCCCGGCGTCGTCGTCGAGCTGCGCGAGGCAGGTGACGACGTCGTCCAGCGTGGAGGTCTCCTCGGCCGGCACCTGGCGCACGGCGTGGCGGAACAGGGTCGCCGTGGACGCCTCCCGGGCCACCTGTGGCGGCACCAGCATCATGCAGATGTCCTGGACGAGCATGCGGCGCTCGGCCCGCGCGTTGGAGACCGCGATCTCGAACTCCCGGTCACCCGACGCGCCGGTGCCGAACTCGCTGCGCAGCGGGGTGGGGATCAGCGAGTACGGCGCCAGCGTGCCGTGCTCGGACCCGGTGAGGTTGAGCACCCGGGCGTACGGGCGCAGCTCCGGCATCGCGCACAGGCGGGCCAGCGGGCCGGACGGGTCGAGCAGGGTCACCTGCACACCGCGCCGGGCGGCGAGGTAGCCCAGCGCGCCGAGCAGGGTGGACTTGCCACCGCCGGGCTCGGCCACGAAGACCGCCAGGCCGGAGCGTTCCCGCACCTCCATGGGGAAGTGCAGGTCGAGGAAGACGGGACGGCGACAGGTGCCGGCGGTACGCCCGATGAGGTCGCCCCGCCGGTCGCCGACGGTGGAGGCGGCCTGCGGAAGGGCCGCGGCGAGCAGGTTGACCGGCATCCGGCGGACGTAGCCGGTGTTGGCGATCGGCTCGCCGGGGATGAACTCGCGGGCCAGCCAGTCCTGGTTCTTCGGGTGCTGCAGGGAGATGCGCAGCTCGCGGGAGTAGAGCTGGATCAGCCGGCGGGCGCGTTCCAGGCACTCCTCCCGGGTGCGCCCGCCGACGGCGATCCGGTGCCAGCCGTGGGCGCGGGCGGAGTCGACCGGCAGCCCGGTGGTCATCTCGTCGCCGATCACGAGTGCGCGCTTGGCCAGTCGTTCCAGCTCGGGCGGCGCGTCGATGCCGTGCTCGGCGTAGTCGAGCTGCTGCGAGCGGATCATCCGGAGCCGGTGCTCCAGGTTACGGAAGGAGTCGCCGGAGCCGAGGATGTCGACCCGGGTGGAGATCTCCATCGGCCAGGGCAGCCGCTCGTGGAAGTGCAGCCACGGCTCGTGCCGCTCGGGGATCTCCAGCGGCTCCATCCGGCCCACGGCGAGCACGGCGACGTGTCGTTCCTCGCCGGTCATCCGGTTGACCAGCTTGACCGTGGAGCCGTACGGGGTGCGGTAGCGCTCCACCTGCTCGGTGAGGGCCAGCAGGTCGCCGCGGTCCCAGCGCCCGTCGCCGACCGGGGAGAGCGTGCCGGGCGGTGCCATGCACAGCGCCACCGAGCGGTAGAGCAGCCACTCCAGTTCCTGGGCGGTGACGCGTCGCCCGCGCATCCCGAACGCGCCGAGCACCTCGTCGAACTGCTCGACGGTGCGGCCGAGCTTGCGCCGTTCGCCCTCGGCGACACCGCGGCCGAAGGTGCGCAGCAGCCGCTCGGTGAGCGAGTCGCCGAGGGACCGCCGGGCGAAGGTGACGCCCAGATAGGTCTGCCCCTCGGCGTGGTTGACCGACAGCAGGTGCCGCTGCGCCGCCACCAGGTGGTCGGCCCAGCCCTGGGTGCCCGGCACGTCGGGCAGCGGGGCGGCGGTGTGTGCGTCGATCGTGCGCGCCCACTCGTCGGCGGGGAAGGGGCGGGTGGTCCGGCGCAGGTGCAGCCGGAAGCCGGCCAGGCCCGCGTACTGCTCGGAGATCGCCGAGAGCAGGGCCTCCCGCTCGGCGTCCGGCCGGAACGCCCAGCGCACCTCGGGCAGCCAGTACCACGCCGTGACGGTGTTGGGGGTGAAGGTCAGGTGGCCGGCGATCTCGGTGATGGCCAGCTCGACGGCGGGGTCACGGTCACCGAACTTGATCTTCGGTGCCTTGACGCGGACCGGCTTGGCGGGGCGGTCGCGGCGATCGGCCGAGCGCTGGCGCGGTGGTGTGAGCTCGCGGCCGGGGAACCGGTCGGGGAGGGTGGCGCGGCGGGACGGGCGCTCGACCGGGCCCGGATCCGCGGCCGGTGGGTTGAGCGCGGGCAGGCGGTCGCCGGCCTGGTGCGGCACCCGGGGCAGGGCCGTGGCAGGCGCCTCGTACGCGTCGTCGTCCGGGTCGAGCGGGTGCGTCGGCTCCACCGGCAGCGGCTGGAGGGCGGACCGGGAGACCTGCTCGGGTGCCGTCGACCTGCCGACCGTGGAGAGGTCCTGGCTGGTCTGGACCCGCAGGGGCGCGGTCGGTGTCCGGGGCGGGTCGGCGGGGCGGGCCGCTGCCGGCGGCTGGACGGGCTGCCGGGGTGGCGGCAGCGGTGCCTCTACCCGTGCGGGCGGGGCGGCAGCCGGCTCGCTCATGGTGGGCTGCTGCGGGATCGAACGGGGCTCCCGGGCCGGCGCCGACGGCCGTGCGCCCCCCGGTCGGGTCCCGCCGAACAGGTCGAGGAAGGGGGAGTCGATGTCGGCGCTGTCCGTCGTGGAGGGCGCCGGGTCGGGTGCCGGGGTCCGCCGTGGCACGGGTCGGGGTGCCTGGAAGACGCCGACGCCGCCCTGGCCGGGCGTGGTCACCAGCGCCTGGTCGAGCACGACCTCGTCCAGCTCCGGACCGTCCGCGTAGTCGTACGAATGCGTACGGTCACCGTTCGGTGCGGCCGGGTGCCCGGCCGGGGAGCCCGGCGTGGAAGAGCGACTCATTCGACCGCCTCACCCGCGTCGTTCCACGTACGCCCGGTCATGCCAGTTCCTCCCGGATCCTGATCCGGCTGCCGACCAGGCGGGGATCCCGCTGCTCGGCGGCCGGCTCCCGCGTGCGTCGCCAGTCGGTCAGCGCGGTGCGGATCACCATGCGCGCCGGCCGGTCCGGGTCGACGTACCGGAAGATGAACGAGGTGCTCACGATGGCGAGCGCGATCTCCCATGCGGGGAAGAGCTCGACCTGGAACGTGAACAACCAGTGGATGAACATGTAGAGGGGGACGAGCAGCATGAACAGCCCGTACTGGGCGTACGGCAGGTGGACCGGAAGGGTGTAGCCGGGCGGCCCGAGGTAGACCAGGCGGGCCCGGTAGATGTCGTCGTCGGTGCGCAGCCGCATCTCGTGCCCCGCGCCTATTCGAAGATCAGGTCGATCAGGTAGTCGCCGATGAAGAACAGGGTGGCGGCCCCGGCGATGAAGGCCAACCCGACGATCGCGATCGCGGAGCTGGTCAGGACCTTGGAGATCTCACCCCGACTGGCCCGACCGATGAAGATGACGCCCAGGACGGCGAGCAGGATCGGGGCGATCTTGCTGGCGAAGAAGGTGACGACACCCTCGGTGTCGATGCCCTTCGGTGCCGGCTCGGCGAGCGGCGCCGACGCCAGCGTGGAGAGCGCATGGGCGACGCCGGACGACGCCGTCTCCATCAGCTCGATGGCGATCACTGGAACCTCCCCAAGTCGCGGCCGGCGGAGCCGCGTGGTGCAGTAGGCATGCCTGGCGGGAACGGTGCTCACTCTGCGCAGCGCTGGCGACGCTGCGTTCGTCACCCACCACGGTCAGTGGCGAGCTTTGGGCGGATTTTCCCGCTTCGGCCCTCCCTCCAGGCTTCGCCATCTCGATGCCGGGCAATTCCAAAGCGTACGGCCACCCACCCAATGCGACAACCCGCGAAGACTCTGCCCGATTCGACCCGGACGACCGATCGTACACCTGTTCCAATTGGCATGTCAGCACCCCTGATGAAGGGCTGTCCGGAGCGGTCGCGACGACCGGTACGGTCTAGTCGTGACCGATCTGGTACTGGCACCGGCCCCGGTGGTGATGGGCGTCCTCAACGTCACGCCCGACTCCTTCTCCGACGGCGGACGGTACGCCGACCTCGATGCCGCCGTCGGACACGGCGTGCGGCTGCGGGCCGAGGGTGCCCACCTGGTGGACGTCGGTGGCGAGTCGACCCGGCCGGGCGCCGACCGGATCGACGCGGAGACCGAGGCGACCCGGGTCCTGCCGGTGGTCCGGGAGCTGGTCGCGGCCGGCGTACCGGTCAGCATCGACACCAGCCGTGCCTCCGTGGCCGAGGCGGCGCTCGCCGCCGGGGCGGTCGTGGTCAACGACGTCTCCGGCGGACTCGCCGACCCGGACATGGCGCGGGTCGTCCGGGACGCGGGCTGCCCCTGGGTGCTCATGCACTGGCGGGGACACTCGCGCCACATGGGTGAGCTGGCCCGCTACGGCGACGTCGTCTCCGACGTCCGCGCCGAACTCGCCGAGCGCGTCGACGAGGCGTTGCGCGCGGGCGTCGCCGCCGACCGGATCGTCATCGACCCCGGCCTCGGCTTCGCCAAGACCGCGGAGCACAACTGGGAACTCAGCGCCCGGCTGCCGGAGTTGCTCGACCTCGGCTTCCCGCTGCTGTTCGCGGCGAGCCGCAAGTCCTACCTCGGTCGACTCCTCGCTGGCCCCGACGGCGCACCCCGACCGACCGAGGGCCGGGAGGTGGCGACCGTCGCCACCACCCTGCTCGCGGTGGCGGCCGGCGTCTGGGGCGTACGCGTGCACGACGTCCGTGCCACCACGGACGCCCTCGCGGTCTGGCAGGCGACCGGCCGGCCGCACCTGGCCGCCGCGCGGGGAGCGGCCACCGCCCGACACGGAGGAGAACGGTGACCGACCGGATCCAGCTGACCGGCCTGCGCGCGCACGGCCGGCACGGGGTGTACGACTTCGAACGCGAGCAGGGACAGGACTTCGTCGTCGACGTGGTCCTGGAGCTGGACCTCGGACCGGCCGCGCGCTCCGACGACGTGGCGGACACCGTGCACTACGGTGAGCTGGCCGAACGCCTCGTCGCGATCGTGACCGGCGACCCGGTCAACCTGATCGAGACGCTCGCCGACCGGCTGCTCACCGTCTGCCTGGCCGACGGACGGGTGCGCGCCGCGACGGTCACCGTGCACAAGCCGGAGGCGCCGGTCCCGCACACCTTCACCGACGTGGCCGTCACGATGACCCGGACGCGCGACCGGTGAGCCGGGCCGTGCTGTCGCTCGGCAGCAACCTCGGCGACCGGTTGCACCACCTGCGCTGCGCCGTCGCGGGGTTCGGCGACGCCGTACGCGTGGTGTCCGGGGTGTACGAGACTCCACCGTGGGGGGACACCGACCAGCCCGCGTACCTCAACGCGGTGCTGCTGGCGGAGGATCCCGACGCCGGGCCGTACGACTGGCTGGAGCGGGCCCGGAGCGCGGAGCGGGCGGCGGGCCGCGAGCGTGACCCCGCGCGGCGCTTCGGGCCCCGCACGCTCGACGTCGACGTGATCGCGGTGTGGGGAGCGGACGACGAGCCGGTGCTCAGCGACTCCGCGGAGCTGACCCTGCCGCATCCCCGTGCGCACCTGCGGGCGTTCGTGCTGCGGCCGTGGATCGACATCCAGCCCTACGGCCGGCTGCCGGGGCACGGCTGGCTCACCGACCTGCTCACCACCGGCCCGGCCGCCGAGGACGCCCTGGACGTGCGTCCCCGTCCCGATCTGACGCTAGAGTCGACGGCATGACCGAGTGGAGCCGGCCGGCATGACCCAGGCGCAGTCCGGTCCACCCGGCCCCGGCCGGATGGGCCCCACCCGAGCGTCCACGTTGGTGGTCGCCGGCCTCGCCGCCGCCGCGGTGGCCTGGCTGCTGATCAGCATCCTCTACTACGACTACCTGCCGGACCTGCCCTGGCTTCCGGTGGTCATCCTGGCGGCGCTGGCCGTGCTGGAGGCGTACGCGGCGGTCAACACCCGGGGGCGGATCGACCGCAAGCCGGGCCGTGACCCGGTGAACCCGCTGCTCGTCGCCCGGTTCGTGGTGCTCGCGAAGGCGTCCTCCCTGGCCGCCGCGATCTTCGCCGGCTTCTACGGCGGTCTGGCCGGGTGGCTCTTCCTGGAATCCACCGAGGCCGCCGTGGACGACCGGCCGACCGCCCTCGGCGGGCTGCTCGCCTCGTTGGCGCTGGTCGCCGCGGCGCTCTGGCTGGAACGCTCCTGCCGGGTGCCGGAGCGTCCCGAGGACGAGCGCGAGGCCGACGAGCGCGAGAGCCCGCCCGGCCCACGCTGACCAGGGGGTTACGCCCGGCTCCGGGCACGGGTACGGTGCCTGCGACCGGAGAGCAACGGCCGCCCCGGTCCGCCCGCGCGTCGGACCTGGACGTGGCCACGTGGGAGGCGGGCGCATGAGCTACGACGACCCGGGGCGGGCCGCCCCCGGTGAGTCCTCGTCGGCGATCCCCGCCGCCGTGCTGGAGAACGTCTTCGACGATCCCGCCCACGGTGAGCCCGGCCGGGACCGGCTGGTCGTCCACCTCGTCTGGGAGACCCTGCTCCTCGTCGCGCTCGCGGCCGGCACCTACCTTCTCTGGCAGGAGGCACCGGACACGCTGCGCGGCGACGGGCTCCGTGACCTGCTGACCGACGTGGTGGTGCTCGGGCTGCTCACCCTGGCCGCCGGCCTGAGCCTGCGGGCCGCCACGGTGAACCTGGCGATCGGCCCGGTCGCCGTCGCCGCCGCGCTGCACATGGCCGAGCAGGGCGACCGGGGTCTGACCGCCGCCGGCGGCCCGGCCCTTGCCGTCGCCACGCTCGGTGGCCTGGTGCTCGCCCTCGTCGTGGTGGTCCTGCACGTGCCCGCCTGGGCCGCCGGTCTGGCCGGCGCGGCCGGGGTGGTCGTCTACGTCGAGCAGCGGACCGGTGCGGTCCTGCCGCAGGGCACGTACGACCCGGAACGGGACGCGCTCCCGCTGTTCGCCGGCTTCGCGGCCGTCGCCGTGCTCGGGGGCGTGTTCGGCGCGGTGCGGGCGGTGCGCCGGATGGTCGGCCGGTTCCGCCCGGTCGTCGACCCGGCCCGACGCCGGGGCCTCGTGGCGGCACTCGTCGCCGTCGGCGCGATCGTCGGCTCGACCGTGCTGGCGATGCTGGCCGGGCTGCTCCTCGGCACCGCCGGCGCGGACCCCGTGACACCCGGGACCGGACTGGACTGGACGGTGCTGGCCGTCGGCACGTCGCTGCTCGCCGGCACCAGCGCGTACGGCCGGCGGGGCGGGATCTTCGGCACGCTGCTCGCGGTCAGCCTGGTCACGGTCGTCCTCGCGTACGCCGAGGCGCGGGGCTGGACGGTGGACCGGTGGGCGCTCGGAGCGGTGACACTGGGAATCGGGCTGGTGGTCACCCGGGTGGTCGAGGCGTACGGGCGGCCGGCCTCGGCGCCGGAGCCCCTTCCCGCCACCGACGGCCGGATCAGCACCGGCTGGACGGTGCCCCGCGCGGACCCGCCCGCCACCTGGCCGCCCGCGATGCCGGAGCGGTCGGCCGAGGAGCCGGTCGACCCGTGGGACGGCTCCCGCTGGGAGACCGGCCCCCGCCGGTGGGACACCGAGGACCGCTGAGCCCGTGAGCCGACGCGACCGCCGCCCGCCGGACGGGAGCGCGGACGCCGGCCACCCGGCGTCGCGTCCGTCGGGCCGGAAACGATCTCGCCGGTTAGGCTCGGCGACATGACCGACACACCATCGACCTCGGCCGGCCGCTCCTTCGCCGAACTCGACGCCCTCTCCACCGAGGAACTGCGCGAGCAGGCGTTCGCGGTCGCCCGGGAGCGCCGCGACGTGGGCTTCTTCTGGTCGGTGTTGCAGCACCTGCCGAACGCGGACGAGGCGGAGGTGCTGGACGGGGCGCCCAACTCGGTCGGCCCGACCATCGACGAGGCGGCGGCGCTGTGGCGGGAGTTGACCGGCCACGGCTACGAGGAGTCGGCGCCGCTGCTGCGGGCCGCCTTCATCGACTACCTGATGAAGCACCCCACGTGAGGCGCTGACGCGCGGACCGGCGTGCCGGGGCAGGTTTGCCCGCCCCGGCCCGTCGGGAACTGATCCGATCATGGCGCTCACCAACCGGACCCGGTCCGTCCCCCGCTACGGGACCGCGGCGGGCACCGGCGCGTTGGCGGCGCTCGTCCTGGTCGGCGTCTGCGGCAGCCCGGCGTACGTGGACTGGGCCGGCTCGTCCACCGACGCGAACTCGGCCGCCGGCTGGTTCCTCCGCCTGCTGGCCTGGCCGGCCTGGTCGTTCGACACCGCCGAGCCGGTCGCCACGAACCTCCGGGCCGTGCTGCTGGTGGTGCTCGCGGCGGTCTTCCTCTGGCTGCTGCCCGCCTCACAGGTGGCCCGCGTACCCGGGTCGGCCAGCCAGTTCTTCACCGGGTGGGCCGCGTACGTCCTGGCCGGCGGCTTCGCGTCGCTCCTCGCCACGTTCGCGGCCCCGGACCCGAGCCTGCTCGTCGCCATCCAGTCGGCCGGGACCGGTGCCACGTACGGCTTCCTCGCCGGTTGGATCATCGGCACGGCGAGTCTCGGCGGCCGGGCCTGACGACGGTCCCGACCGCCCGGTCCGTCGTCTCAGCCGGCCGCGCGCTCCCCGTCGGTGGCCCGGCCGAGGTCGAGCAGCCGGGTCCGGGTCAGCACACCCACCGGCCGCTCCGCGTCGGTCACCACCACCCGGTCGGTCGCCGAGGTCAGCAGCGCCCCCAACGCGTCGTACGCCGAGCCGCCCAGCGGGACGGTCGGCAGCCCGTCGACACCGGTGGCGGGCAGTGGCTCGACCGTGTCCCGGGTGAGCGGGGTGACCACCAGCCGGCGGATGCCGCGGTCGGCGCCGACGAACTCGCGGACGAACGGTGTGGCCGGCGAGCCGAGCACGGCGGCGGGGGTGTCGTACTGCTCCAGGCGGCCGCCCTGGGAGAGCACCGCGATGCGGTCGCCGAGCCGGACGGCCTCGTCGAGGTCGTGGGTGACCAGGACGATCGTCTTGCGGACCTCGGCCTGCAACCGGAGGAACTCCTCCTGGAGGCGGGTCCGGACGATCGGGTCGACGGCGGAGAACGGCTCGTCCATCAGCAGCACCACCGGGTCGGCGGCGAGCGCCCGGGCCACCCCGACCCGCTGCCGCTGCCCGCCGGACAGCTCGTGCGGGTACCGGCGGCCAAACTGCGCCGGGTCCAGACCGACCAACTCCAGCAGTTCCTCGACCCGCTTCCGGCTGCGCTCGCGCGGCCAGCCGAGCAGCTGCGGCACGGTGCCGACGTTGGCGCTGACCGTCTGGTGCGGGAAGAGGCCGACGTTCTGGATCACGTATCCGATGCGGCGGCGCAGCCGTACCGGGTCGACCCGCGTCACGTCCTCGCCGCCGAGCAGGATCCGGCCGCCGGTCGGTTCGATCAGGCGGTTGACCATCCGCAGCACGGTCGACTTGCCGCAGCCCGAGGGACCGATCAGCACCACGAGTTCCCCGGCGGCGATGTCCAGGGACAGCTCACGGACCGCCTCGGTCCCGTCGGGGTAACGCTTGCCGATCCCGTCGAGCGAGATCGACGCCGCACGCGGCCCGGCGCCGTTGGTGGTCTCCGGGGTAACGTCCACTCATGTCCTTCCGCCTGAGCTACCGGGCAGACCCGGGCAACCCGTGGTTCTCCTGGCAGTACGTGCGGGACAACTCTGACACGATCCTCGCCGCCCTGCGGGACCACACCTTCCTGACCGCCCGTGCGGTGCTGATCGCGGCGCTGATCGCGCTGCCGCTCGCCGTGGCCGCGTACTGGTTCCGGGGGCTCGCCGGGCCGATCGTGGCGTTCACCGGCGTGCTCTACACGATCCCGTCGCTGGCGCTGTTCGCGTTCATCGCCCCCTACCTGGGCATCGGCGCGGTCACCGTCCTCACCGTGGTGGTGCTCTACGCGCTGCTGGTGATCGTCCGCAACGCGATCGCCGGGCTCAACCAGGTGCCCCCCGACGTGCGGGAGGCGGCGGAGGGGATGGGTTACGGCCGGTGGGGCCGACTGTTCCGGATCGAGCTGCCGCTCGCCCTGCCGGGGATCCTGACCGGGCTGCGACTGGCCACGGTCTCCACGGTGGCGCTGGTGACGGTCGGGGTGGTGATCGGTCGCGGCGGCCTCGGTCAGATCATCTTCGCCGGCTTCCAGAACAACTTCTACAAGCAGCAGATCATGACCGGGACGCTGCTCTGCGTCCTGCTCGCGCTGGTGCTCGACCTGGTCCTCGCGGGGATCGGTCGTCTGCTCACTCCGTGGCTGCGGCGCGGGAGGCCGGCGTGAGCCCGATCGAGGCGGCGGTGCTCTGGCTCAACGACCCGCTGAACTGGACCAACCCCGGGGGCATCCTGGACCGGCTCGGCGAGCACCTGTCGATGTCGGCGGCGGCGGTGGCGCTCGGCTGCCTGATCGCCTGGCCGATCGGCCTGTGGCTCGGCCACACCGGCCGGGGCGGTGGGCTGGTGGTGCTCATCGCCAACGTCACCCTGGCCATCCCCACCCTCGCCCTGCTCACCATCCTTCCGCTGACCTTCCTCGGGTTCGGCCGAACCTCCGTGGTGGTGGCGCTCGCCGTGTTCGCGGTGCCGCCGCTGCTCGCCAACGCGTACACCGGGGTGCGGCAGGCCGACCCGGAGGCGCGGGACGCCGCCCGCGGCATGGGTTTCTCCGACTGGCAGTTGCTGCGCCGGGTCGAGCTGCCCCTGGCCGTGCCGTACCTGGCGACCGGATTCCGGACGGCGGCCGTGCAGGTGGTGGCCACCGCCGCGCTGGCGTCCTTCGTCAACGGCGGCGGGCTCGGCCAGATCATCCGCGCCGGGTTCGGGCTGGACATCGCCGCCGGTCGCGGCCAGATCCTCGCCGGAGGGCTCCTGGTCGCCGGGCTGGCCGTCCTGGTGGAGCTGGTCCTCGCCCTGGTCGAGCGCCTGGTGACGCCGCGCCCGCTGCGGACCACGCGGCGGCGGGCGGCTCGCCGTGCGGCCGACGCGGTGGCCGGCACCTGAACAGTCTCCCGTGACGATCCGGTGACAAACCTCGCCCCAGGTTGTCGGTCCCCTGTGAAAGATGTTGGGTGGTAAGTCGCGGGCGGCCGGACGAACGATCGCCCGTCGGACACGCGGCCGGCCCGGACGGGTCGCGCCGGGACACGGAAGGCGGGCAGCAATGCGCGCACGTACACGTCTGGCCGTCGGCGCCGCCGGCGCCCTCGCCGCCGCTGGGCTGCTCACCGGCTGCGGTGACGCCGGCTCCTCCGGCACCGACGCCCCGCAGCAGGGCGCCTCCGGCGCCGGCTGCGCCCCGGTGGCCGGCGACAAGCTGGTCGCCCTCGACGACGACAAGAAGTTGCAGAACACCGACAACATCATCCCGGCGGTCAACGCGGACGCGGCGAATCCGCAGCTCCTCGCCGCGCTGGACAAGGTCTCGGCGGCGCTCGACACGCCGAAGCTGATCGCGCTCAACAAGGCCGTCGACGTCGACCGGAAGACGCCCGAGGTCGCCGCGAACGAGTTCGCCGCCGCCAACAACCTGACCGCGGGCATCGCCAAGGGCCCGGGCGGCCCGATCACGGTCGGCGCCGCCAACTTCAGCGAGAGCCAGAGCCTGGCCGAGCTCTACAAGATCGCGCTGACCGCCGCCGGGTACCAGGTCGAGGTGCAGCAGATCGGCAGCCGGGAGCTCTACGAGCCGGCGCTGGAGAAGGGCGAGATCCAGGTCGTGCCGGAGTACGCGGCGACCATGGCCGAGTTCCTCAACACCAAGGCCAACGGGCAGAACGCCCAGCCCGTCTCCTCGCCCGAGCTGGACAAGACGGTCACCGCGCTCAAGGCCGCCGGCGACAAGGCCGGCCTGGTCTTCGGCGCCCCCTCGGCCGCCCAGGACCAGAACGCGTTCGCCGTCACCACCGCCTTCGCCGACAAGTACGGCGTGCGGACGCTGTCCGACCTGGCCGCGAAGTGCTCCGGCCAGGCCACCGTCCTGGCCGGCCCGCCGGAGTGCCCGCAGCGGCCGAAGTGCCAGGCCGGTCTGGTCGAGGTCTACGACTTCAAGGCCGGTTCGTTCAGCTCGCTGGACGCGGGCGGCCCGCAGACCAAGAACGCGCTGAAGACCGGTGCGGCCAGCGTCGGCCTCGTCTTCTCCTCGGACGCGGCGCTCGCGGCCGGCTGATCCGGCAGTGTCGGCCGGTCACCGACGGGACCTCAGGGGCCGGTGACCGGCCGGCGCCGTGTCCGGCCCGGCCCGCGTCAACGGCACGTGAACTCCGGGTCGAACGGGCGCAACCCGCGGCTTCCACCCGTTCCCTGCTGGGGCAACTCTCGGTAGGCTGCACACCCATGCCCGCCCCGGTTGTCTCCGACGACAAGAGTCATCCGTCGCTCCTGACCACCCTCTTCTGGGTGGGCGTGGCCATCGCGCCGGTGGCGGCGCTGATCCTGCTTGTCGCCGACGGTAACGGCCCGCTCCGGTTCGCGGCCGTGCTCGCCATCCTCGCCGTGGTGCTCATCGGCCTGTCGATCGCGCTGCGCGCCGACGGTGGCCCGGCCGGCGCCGAGGAACTGCGCGAGGAGATCGACCAGCTGCGGCGTGAGCTTCGCGGCGAGATCGTGGCCACGGCCCAGCGCGGCAACCATGCCCTCGACCAGGCCCAGCGTGCCCACGAGGCGGTGGGTGCGCTCCGGCGGCGAATGGACTCGGCCGCCGCCGCGCTGGTCACCGCCGACGAGGCGGCGAACGCCGGCCGGGCCCGGGTGGCCGCGGTCGAGCCGGCGGACGACCCAGCCGCCGGTCGTGCCCACTTCCCGTCGCGCGGCGAGGCATGGCGCGCCGACCGGGAGGACGCGGACGAGCCGCGCGCGCCCCAGCCCGCCCCCCGCGTCGACCGTCCGGCCCCGGTGTACGGCGGCGACCGCCCCGCCCCCGCCGGCACGTACGGGGGCGAGCGGGCCGGTGTGTACGGCGGCGAGCGTCCCGCCGGCGGCACGTACGGCGGCACGTACGGCGGTTCGGCCGGTGTCCCCGCCGGGGACCGGCCCGCCGCGGGGGCGGCCGGGGTGTACGGCGGGTGGCCGGCGGAGCACGACAGCCAGCCGGCTCCCCGCCCCCTCGGTGTCGTCCGGCACACCGAGACGGTGCACGTCACCACCCGGCACACCGTCGTGGACGGGGGAGCCCCGGTGGGCGGTGGCACCCGCTACGGCGGCGCCGCGGGACGCTGGTCGCCGACGGAGGACCGGCAGCGGGCCGCGGGGGAGACGGACGACCGGTCCCGGCCGGCGCACGGGAAACCCGACGACCGCCCCTGGGCCGGCCAGGACGACCGCCCCTGGGCCGGTGACGGCGAGCGTGACGACCGCCCCCGGGCGGGCGGCGACCGCGAGTGGACGCGCGGCGAGTACGACGACCGCGCGTGGACGGGCGAGGACGGCGGGGACGACCGGTACCGTCGCCACGACGACCGGCCGTGGGGCGCGTCCGAGGAACGTGTCCCGGGCGACCCGCGGGAGGACCACGAACGGCCGGAGCACGACTGGTCCGGCGGACAGCGGGACCACCGCGCGCCCCGGCACGACCGCGCCGGTGCGGAGCAGCCGGACGAGCGCCCATGGGCGGGTCGAGTCGGTGAGCAGCGTTGGGACGCACCCGTGGAGCAGCCCGACCGCTCGGACGCCCCGGGCGACGACGTGGAGAGCGGGGACTACTGGTCGCAGCTACGGACCGGGGACCGCTGGGCGTCGGTGCGGGAGGACGACCGGGGTCGCGAGGTCCGGGTCGGTGAGCGGCGGGCCGAGGTGCACGCCGACGGGACCGGCACCGAGTACCGGGTGGCGGACCGCTGGGCGGCGGTACGCCGGGACGAACCCCGCCGCGCCCAGGACCGTCCGGTCCCCGGTCGGGGCGACGAGGGCTGGCGGGGTGGCTGGTCCGAGCCGGAGTGCCGGCCGGAACTGCCGGCCGGCGGCGTGCCGGTACCCGAGGACTGGCGCCCGCCGCGCCAGCGGGAACCACAGCGCCAGCCGGAACCGCAGTGGGTCCAGGAGCCGGAGCGGTACGGCCGCCGGCAGGAGGAGCACTACGGCTACCCGCCCCGGGACGACGTGCCCCGCGCCGGTGGCCGTGCCGCCCCGGGCGACCGCTGGCGCTGATCCCGCCCGCCGGGGCCCGGACTACTTGTCGATGTCGCCGACGACGAAGAACATCGAGCCGAGGATGGCGATCAGGTCCGGGACCAGACAGCCGGGGAGCAGGGTGGCGAGAGCCTGCACGTTGGCGTACGAGGCGGTGCGCAGCTTCAACCGCCACGGCGTCTTCTCGCCCCGGGACACGAGGTAGTAGCCGTTGATGCCGAGCGGGTTCTCGGTCCAGGCGTACGTGTGTCCCTCCGGGGCCTTGAGCACCTTCGGCAGTCGTGTGTTGATCGGTCCGGTCAGCCGGTCCACCCGGTCCAGGCACTGCTCGGCGAGGTCGAGCGAGGCGTACACCTGGTCGAGCAGCACCTCGAAGCGGGCGTGGCAGTCCCCGGCGGTCTTGGTCACCACCGGCACGTCCAGCTGGTCGTAGGCCAGGTAGGGCTCGTCGCGGCGCAGGTCCAGGTCGAGCCCGGAGGCGCGGGCGACCGGCCCGGACGCGCCGAACGCGGCGGCGTCGGCGGCCGTCAGCACCCCGACGCCGACGGTACGGGCCAGGAAGATCTCGTTGCGGCGGATCAGGTTGTCCAGGTCGGGCATCCGCCGGCGTACCTCGGCGATCGCGGTGCGGGCCCGCCCGGTCCAGCCGGCGGGCACCTCCTCCTTGAGACCGCCCACCCGGTTGAACATGTAGTGGATCCGGCCACCGGAGACCTCCTCCATCACCGCCTGGAGGGTCTCCCGCTCGCGGAACGCGTAGAAGACCGGCGTGATCGCGCCGATCTCCAGCGGGTACGAGCCGAGGAACATCAGGTGGTTGAGCACCCGGTTCAGCTCGGCGAGGGCCATCCGCAGCCAGGTGGCGCGCTCGGGCACCTCCATGCCCATCAGCCGCTCGACGGCGAGCACCACGCCCAGCTCGTTCGAAAAGGCCGACAGCCAGTCGTGCCGGTTGGCCAGCACGATGATCTGCCGGTAGTCGCGGACCTCGAACAGCTTCTCCGCGCCCCGGTGCATGTAGCCGACGATCGGCTCGGCGGCCACCACCCGCTCGCCGTCGAGCACCAGCTTCAGCCGGAGCACGCCGTGGGTGGAGGGGTGCTGGGGCCCGATGTTGAGCACCATGTCGGTGCCGAGCTGCTCCCCGCCCGCGCCGGTGCCGACGGTCAGCTCGCGGAGGTCGGCGTCGGTGGTCATGCCCGTCATCGTGCCATGAGCGACCCGGGGGCGACGCCGACCGGTTGCCGCAGCCACCAGTGCCCGCCGAGGCCGACCGGGTCGGTCAGCTCGCCCACCGCCGACGCGGCGGCCAGCGCCCGCACGTACCCGGCCGGGTCACGGCCGGCCAGGCTCAGCGGCGGCCGGCCGCCGTCGGCCCCGAGCGCCCGCAGCGCCTCCCGCTGGGGGACCAGGGAGTACGCGCACCGGGCGACCCGCTCACCGGCGGAGGCGACCGAGTCCATGGCGACGTGGGCGGTGACGTCGCACGACCCGTCCGGTACCGGCGGCACCTGCCGCCCACCCCGGTACCCGGCCAGCGATCCGCCCACGGGCCGCCCGTCCCGCAGGTGCCCGTAGTCCACGGCCAGAGCCAGCCCCCGGTCGACGTGGCCCACCGCGTCCGCCCACGCCTCGTCCCGCCCCCGCCCGATCTCCGCCCGCCGCCCCGCCGTGTTGATCAAGGGGTTTGCGTCGGATTCCGGGTCCCCCGGTGACGCAAACCCCTTGATCAACGAGTGCGGGGTGGGGGTGGGGGTGGGGGTGGGGGTGGGGGTGGGGGTGGGCCACCAGGTGGTCAGCCAGTCCGAGTCTGCCGGGGTGATCGGGGCGCCGACCGTTTCCTCGCCGGTGGTGGCGTCCACCAGGAGGTAGTGCCAGCCGTTGTCGGTGTGCGCGGCGATGTCGAGGGGGACGTTGTCGAGCCACTCGGTGGCGATCAGCAGGCCGGTGATGCGGTCGGGGATCTCGTGCACCCAGGAGATCCGGTCGGGTAGGTGCCCGGGGCGCGGGGCGAGTTCGACGGCGGTGGGGCGTACCCGGTCGGCCAGCGGGGCCTCCACGGCTCGGAGCAGCGCGACCAGCAGTTCCCCCCGACCGGCCCCCACGTCCACCACGTCGAGGACCGGCGGGTGGTCCAGGGCGGCGTCCACCTGGGCGACGAGGCGGGACAGGGCCGCGGCGAAGGCAGGGGAGGCGTGCACGCTGGTACGGAAGTGGTGCGCCGGGCCGGCCCCGGACACGAAGAAGCCGTCCGGCCCGTAGAGCGCCCGTTCCATCGCGTCCCGCCAGCGGATCGACACCAGCTCACTGTAAGGAAGGGCCCCCGCTTCACGCCTCCGGTAGAGCAGGGGTCCCTTCTTAACACCCGGCTCGGCACCATTGGTGAAGGTTTTCACACCTTCTTGTTTCGGCTCCCTCGCTCCGGCGCATACTTGCGATCGACCGGTACCCCTTCTCGAGGACTGGATCGTCGCCATGAGCGCATCGCCGCGCCCGCGTTCGGGCCCCGCCGCACGGCCGGCCGACGCACCGCTTCCCCGGAACCTGTCTGTCGGCGTCGTCGGTGCCGGCCGGGTCGGAGCCGTTCTCGGCGCCGCGTTCGCGGCCGCCGGTCACCGGGTGGTCGCCGCCGCTGCCGTCTCCGGCGCGTCCCGCGCCCGCCTGGCGCTGCTGCTCCCCGGTGTTCCCCGCCGGTCGGCCACCGCCGTCGCCCGGGCCGCCGACCTGCTGCTGGTTGCCGTGCCGGACGACGCGCTCGCGGGCGTGGTGAGCGGTCTGGCGCGCAGCGGCGCGCTGCGCACCGGCCAGGTGGTGGCGCACACCTCCGGCGCGCACGGGCTGTCCGTGCTCGCCCCCGCCGTCGAGGTCGGCGCCCGCACGCTGGCGCTGCACCCCGCGATGACCTTCACCGGTACGCCGGACGACCTGCCGCGCCTGGCCGGCATCTCGTACGGGGTGACCGCCCCGGCGGAGCTGCGCCCGCTGGCCGCCCGGCTGGTCGCCGACCTGGGCGGCGTGCCCGAGTGGATCGCCGAGCCGGACCGCCCGCTGTACCACGCGGCGCTGGCGCACGGCGCGAACCACCTGGTGACCCTGGTCAACGAGGCGGCCGACCGGCTGCGCGACGCCGGGGTGGAGCAGCCGGAGAAGGTGCTCGCCCCGCTGCTGCGGGCCGCCCTGGAGAACGCGCTGCGCCTCGGCGACGACGCACTGACCGGCCCGGTGTCCCGGGGCGACGCGGGGACCGTGGAGCGGCACCTGGCCCGGCTGGGCGCGGTCGCGCCGGAGTCCGTCGCCCCGTACCTGGCCCTGGCCCGACGGACCGCCGACCGGGCCATCGCCGCCGGTCGACTGCGGCCGGTGGACGCGGAGTCCCTGCTCGGTGTCCTGGCCGGCAGCGCACGGGAGGTGGCGGCATGACCCAGCTCGTACACACCCGCGCCGAGCTGGCCGCGGCCCGGAACGGGCTGACCGGCACGGTCGGCGTCGTCATGACCATGGGCGCGTTGCACTCGGGGCACGAGACGCTGCTGCGGGCCGCCCGGGAGCGTGCCGACCACGTGGTCGTGACGATCTTCGTGAACCCGTTGCAGTTCGGCCCGAACGAGGACTTCGACCGCTATCCGCGGACGCTCGACGCCGACCTGGAGATCTGCCGCCGGGCGGGCGCGGACGTGGTCTTCGCGCCCTCCGTGGCGGACATGTACCCGGACGGCCAGCCCCGGGTCCGCGTCAACCCCGGCCAGCTCGGCGAGGACCTGGAGGGGTTGAGCCGCCCCGGCTTCTTCCACGGCGTCCTGACGGTCGTCCTGAAGCTGCTCCAGCTCACCCGGCCCGACCTCGCGTTCTTCGGGGAGAAGGACTATCAGCAGCTCAGTCTGGTCCGGCGGATGGTCCGGGACCTGGACGTGCCGGTGGAGATCGTCGGTGTGCCGACCGTCCGGGAGCCGGACGGGCTCGCGCTGTCCAGTCGCAACCGCTACCTGTCCCCGTCCGAGCGGGAGGCCGCGTTGAGCTTGTCTGCCGCGCTGCGGGCCGGCGCCGAGGCCGCCGACGCGGGCGCGGACGCGGGGGCCGTGCTGGCCGCCGCGCACGTCGCCTTCGGAGCCGGTACGCCGGGAGCCCAGCTCGACTACCTGGTGCTGACGGACCCGGACCTCGAACCGGGCCCGGTCTCCGGCGAGGCGCGGCTGCTCGTCGCCGCCTGGGTCGGCACCACCCGGCTGATCGACAACGCCGCGATCCACCTCGCGCCCCGATCCTGACCCCACCACCACCCCGCGAAAGGCGCCCGATGTTCCGGACCATGCTCAAGTCGAAGATTCACCGGGCCACGGTGACGCAGGCCGACCTGCACTACGTCGGCTCGGTCACCGTGGACGAGGACCTGCTCGACGCTGCCGATCTGCTCCCCGGTGAGCAGGTGGCGATCGTGGACATCACCAACGGGGCCCGGCTGGAGACGTATGTCATCCCGGGTGAGCGGGGCAGCGGCGTGATCGGCATCAACGGTGCCGCCGCCCACCTGGTGCACCCCGGCGACCTGGTCATCCTGATCTCGTATGGGCAGATGGACGACGCGGAGGCCCGCGCGTACCGCCCGAGGATCGTGCACGTCGACGCGGACAACCGCGTCGTCGACCTCGGCACCGACCCGTCGACGGTCGCCCCCGGCACCGCCGGCGACCCCGTCCCCAACCCCCTCGCCGCCATCCCCACCTGACCCCACCCCCCTCCTCGCGCGATCTTGCACTTTCGGTCGCCGTTCTGTCCCGCTACGAGCCTTTTGCCCCGGCACAAAGTGCAAGATCGCGGAGCGAGTGGCTGGGCTGTCCGGGGGCGGGCGTGCGGTCTGTCACCGGAAGGTCATGTCCGGTTACCCTGGGCGTGCCGTCGGGATCGACGGTCGTCGGCTGGGGGAGGCCGCGATGCGCCGTGCGTGGAGAGCCGTTGTCGCGGCGGTGGCCGTGGGAGCACTGGTCGGCGGGTGCGGCACGGCCGGTGGGGTGGACGGCGACCTGACCGACGACTGGGCGGCCCTGCCCGCTCCCGGTCCGTTCACGCCGGCTGCCGAGGTCTGTCACGAGGCGGACTTCACCGAGACGGTGACCCTGGCCGCGTACGCGCCGGTGGACTGTGCCTTCCCGCACCGGGTGGAGACGGTGCACGTCGGCTCCTTCCCGTCCGCGCGGCCCGCCCCGCCGCCCGGCGGCTCGACGGAACTGCGTGGGGCGTTCACCGACTGCGACACCCGGGTCACCGGGTACGTCGGCGACGACTGGCGGGCCGGGCGGCTCCGCCTCTCCGTGGCGCTGCCCACCGGCCCCGCGTGGACGGCCGGCTCGCGCTGGTACCGCTGTGACCTCAGTGAGGTGAACACCGTCGAGGCCGGCGCGACGGTGGTCGCCCGCACCGGCAGTCTCCGCGACGTGTTGAAGAGCCCGTCCCCGCTGCGGCTCGGCTGCCAGCAGTCGCGCGGTGGAAGCACCGCCGGCAGCCTGACGCTCGTGCCGGTCGAGTGCGGCACCCGGCACGACGCGGAGTTCGTCGGCGTGTGGCGGGCACCCGATCGCCCGTACCCCACCCGGAACGCCGACTGGGCCCCGCTCTACGACGGCTGCCGCACGGTGCTCGGCCGTTACGTGGGCGTGCCCGACGACCCGGCGCTGAAGCTGCGCAGCGCCGTGGTGGTCCGCCCGCCGGGCACCGGCCGCTGGCGGGTCGGGGACCGGGGCGTCCGCTGCTACCTGCGGCTCAGCGACCGGACGGTGACCGGCTCCCTGAAGGGTGCCGGCCCCGCCGGCCTCCCGGTCCGCACGAGGTGACGGCGGCGCCGCCGATGGCGCGCCATCCGGAGGTACGCGTTCCGGCGGGTCCGCCACGGGCGCCGACCGGACGGATGGGCAGGGCGTTGCCCAAACCACTCGTCCCGCCCCCCGGGCCCCGGGCGAGGACGCTTCGGGTTGACTGGTGGGATGGACCGACCGACCAGTGACCTGCCGACCCTGCCCCACCTGCTGGCCGCCCCGGCGCCCGGCTGGGTGGAGACGACCGACGTCGTCGTGGTCGGCTCCGGGGTCGCCGGGCTCACCGCCGCGCTGCACCTGCGTGAGGCGGGCCTGCACGTCACCGTGGTCACCAAGGTCGACATCGACGAGGGCTCGACCCGGTGGGCGCAGGGCGGTATCGCCGCCGTGCTCGACCCGCGGGACACCCCGGCGGCGCACGCCTCGGACACCGAGATCGCCGGGGTGGGGCTCTGCGATCCGGCGGCCGTCCGCGTGCTGGTCGAGGAGGGGCCGACCCGGTTGCGTGAGCTGATGCGGATCGGTGCGGAGTTCGATCGCAACACGGACGGCTCGCTGATGCTGACGCGGGAGGGCGGCCACCGGGCGGACCGGATCGTGCACGCCGGTGGCGACGCGACCGGGGCGGAGGTGCAGCGGGCCCTGCACGCCGCCGTCCGACGTGATCCGTGGATCCGGCTCGTCGAGCACGCCCTGGTCCTGGACCTGCTGCGGGCGCCCGGCGACGGCCCGGACGGCCTCGGCCCGGCCTGCGGGATCACCCTGCACGTGCTCGGCGAGGGCAGCGAGGACGGCGTGGGCGCCATCCTCGGCCGCGCGGTGGTGCTGGCCACCGGTGGGATGGGGCAGATCTACGCGGCCACCACCAACCCGGCGGTCTCCACCGGCGACGGTGTCGCGCTGGCGATGCGGGCCGGCGCGGACGTCACCGACGTGGAGTTCGTCCAGTTCCACCCGACCGCGCTGATCGTGCCGGAGCACGCGCGGGTGCCCGGCGCCGGCCACGCCCAGCAGCCGCTGGTCTCCGAGGCGCTGCGGGGCGAGGGCGCCCACCTCGTGGACGGCGACGGCAAGCGGTTCATGGTCGGGCAGCACGAGCTGGCCGAGCTGGCCCCCCGGGACGTGGTGGCCAAGGGCATCCACCGGGTGCTGCTGGCCACCGGCGCCGACCACGTCTTCCTCGACGCCCGGCACCTGGGTGGCGACTTCCTCGCCCGGCGGTTCCCCACCATCGTCGCCTCCTGCCTGACGATCGGGGTGGACCCGGCGACGGACCTGATCCCGGTGGCCCCGGCCGCCCACTACGCCTCCGGCGGCGTCCGCACCGACCTGCGCGGCCGTACCTCCATCCCGGGCCTGTACGCCTGCGGCGAGGTCGCCTGCACGGGCGTGCACGGTGCGAACCGGTTGGCCAGCAACTCGCTGCTGGAGGGGCTCGTCTTCTCCCGCCGGATCGCCGACGACATCGCGTCCGGTCTGCCCGAGCAGGCGCGACCGGCGGAGGTCGGTGCCTGGGTCGGCGGCGGGGGTTGGGTGGTGCCGGCGGCGGCGACCCCGACGCTGCAACGCGCGATGACGCGGGGTGCCGGGGTGCTCCGCTCGGCGGGGACGCTCGCCGAGACGGCGGCCACGCTGGGCGGGATCGGTGCGGAGCGGGGCCGGCCCCGGACCGCCGACTGGGAGGCGACCAACCTGCTGACGGTGGCGTCGACGCTGGTCGAGGCCGCGTACGCCCGGGAGGAGACGCGGGGCTGCCACTGGCGGGAGGACTTCCCGACGGCCGGCGAGCGGTGGCACGGCCACCTGGTCGGCGCGATCGGGGCGCAGGGACGGTTGACGCAGACGTGGCAGTCGCGAACGAAAGAGGAGCGATGACGGAGGAGACCGAGCGGGCACTGCGGGAGGCCGGCCTGGACCCGGCGCAGGTGCGGCGGGTCGTCGAGAACGCGCTCGTCGAGGACCTGGGCCCGGACTTCCGGGACGTCACCAGCGTGGCCACGATCCCCGACGCGCAGACCGACACCGCCGACCTGGTCGCCCGCGCGGACGGCGTGGTGGCCGGGCTGGCCGTCGCCGCCGCCGTGTTCGAGCTGGTGGGCGAGGTGACCGGCGCCGGCCGTACGGTCGAGGTGTCGATCGTGGCCCGGGACGGCGCGCGGGTGGCGCGCGGCGACGTGCTGGCCACGGTGACCGGCCCGACCCGGTTGCTGCTCACCGCCGAGCGGACGGCGCTCAACCTGCTCTGCCGGATGTCCGGGGTGGCCACCCACACGCGGGCCTGGGCCGACGCCCTGGCCGGCACCAAGGCGATGGTGCTGGACACCCGGAAGACCACGCCGGGGCTGCGGGCCCTGGAGAAGTACGCGGTGCGGGCCGGCGGCGGCACGAACAAGCGGATGGGCCTGCACGACGTCGCGATGATCAAGGACAACCACAAGCTGGCGGCCGGTGGCATCACGGCGGCGTTCCAGCGCGTCCGGGAGACCTTTCCCGACGTGCCGGTGCAGGTGGAGGTGGACACCGTCGCCGAGGCGGTGGAGGCGGTCGACGCGGGCGCGGACTTCCTGCTGCTGGACAACATGACCCCCGATCAGCTCCGACAGGTCGTCGCGGCGGTGGGGGACTGTGCCGAGCTGGAGGCCACGGGTGGGCTGACCCTGCCGGTGGCGGCCGAGTACGGCGCGACCGGTGTGGACTTCCTCTCCGTCGGCGCGTTGACACACTCCTCGCCGATCCTGGACATCGCGCTGGACCTGCGTACCGGGTGACTCAGGCGGCGGCCGGCGACCGACCGACCAGGTTGAAGATGACCCGGTTCTCCGTGTCGTTCCGGCCGTCCAGGCCGTACTTGGCGCGGAACAGCTCCACCACGCGGCGGTACACCTCGGGTGCCAGCTCGTCGGCCTCATCCAGCGCGAACACCTCGCCGGCGGCCTCCGGCCGGTCCAGCACGACGGTCAGCCCGGCCAGGCCGTGCCGGGCCACGTTGCGTACGAGGTCGCGGCCGGCGATGTACCAGTCACCGTCGACCCGGACGTAGAGCGCCTCGCACGTCTCCAGGTCCCGGCCGCCCTGGCGCAGGCACAGCCGCAGCGTCAGGCACGCCTCCAGGTCCTGCAACGGGGCCGTCTCCCACAGCTCGGTGAACCGGTCGGCCACGAACTCGCCCAACGGCGTGGACACGAACGCCTCGATCTGCTGCGTGTCGAAGGTGCTGCCCCGGACCGGGAAGAACGAGATGAACGCCTTGCCGTCCCAGCGGTACATCTGCACCGACGGCGCCGCGTTGTAGACGCGGACCTGCAACCGGGACCGGGGCGTCTCGGGCAGCTCGTCGTGCAGCCGGGCGAGGTGCCAGAGGTTGTTGAGGATGGCGACCGAGGCGTCCCGCCGCCGCAGCTCCGCGCCGCGCAACCGGACCGCGGGCGAGTCCGGGTCCAGCAGCAGCACCCGTACGGTGGCGCCGTTGGCGAGGGCGGAACGCAGCGCGCCATTGAACCGGTCGACGTACGGGCCCTCCAGCATGCTGGTCCAGGTCTCCAGGATCGCGACCGTCTCCTTCGACTGCGCCACCCGTTCGATGAGCGCGTCCCGGTCCAGTCGCGGGTGCTCGATGATGCTCGCCGTCTGGAGTTCGCGGAAGAGCGGGTTGAGCACCACGTACGTCAGCAGCGTCATGATCAGCGCCGCCCCGATGTTCAGGTACAGCTCGCCCTGGAAGCTGCCGGCGGCCCGCCGCGACGCCTGCCAGGCCTGCACGATCATCCAGACCGCGCCCCCGGCCAGGGCGGCGAGCACCAGGACGTGCCGCCGGCGACGGCGCAGGGTGTTGCGACCCCGTACCCACCACCGTCCCGACATGTCCGCTCCCCGTCCCGGCGCGTCGTGCATCGATCCCGGTTCATGTCCTGAGGAGACCAGGATACGGATCGCGGGCACGTCCGCGCCCGCCCGTACGGGCGTTGTCTAGGCTGCGTGCGTGCTGCTCTGCATCGACATCGGAAACACCAACACCGTGCTGGCGACCTTCGACGGCGACAAGCTGGTGCACTCCTGGCGGATCAAGACCGATGCCCGGTCGACGGCCGACGAGCTCGGCCTGATGTTCCGCGGCCTGCTCGCCGGGGACAACGTCGAGATCACCGGGGTGGCCGCGTGCTCCACGGTGCCGGCGGCGCTGCGTTCGCTGCGGACCATGCTGACCCGGTACTACGCGGACCTGCCGAGCGTGATCGTCGAGCCCGGTGTCCGGACGGGCGTGCAGCTCGCCATCGACAACCCCAAGGAGGTCGGTGCCGACCGGGTGGTCAACACCCTCGCCGCGTACACCCTCTACGGTGGCCCGTCGATCGTCGTGGACTTCGGCACCACCACCAACTTCGACGTGATCAGCGGCCGGGGCGAGTTCCTCGGTGGCGCCTTCGCCCCGGGCATCGAGATCTCCTTCGACGCGCTCGCCGCCCGCGCCGCCCAGCTGCGCAAGGTGGAGGCGACCAAACCCCGCTCGGTGATCGGCAAGAACACCGTGGAGTGCCTGCAGTCCGGCCTGTACTTCGGCTTCGCCGGCCAGGTGGACCGCATCGTCGAGCGGATGACCGAGGAACTGGGCGAGGTGAAGGCGGTGATCGCCACCGGCGGGCTGGCCTCACTGGTGATCAACGAGTGCCGGAGCATCACCCACCACGAGCCGATGATCACCCTCATCGGCCTGCGGATGGTCTACGACCGCAACGTGTGAGGTGCAAGGAAGGGCCCCCTGTTAACGCCTGCGGTAGAGGAAGGGCCCCCGCTTAACACCGCCGGCCCCGCTGCGACCGGATCAGCGCCGCCGCGCGCGGAAGGCCACCGTCCGGTACGGCAGGACGAGCGTGTCCCGCCCGGCCAGGTCCGGGTGGGTGTCGAGCAGGTCGCGCAGCTTCCGGTCCACCTCGGCCCGGCGCTCCGGGGTCGCCGTGAGGTGGTGCGAGCGGGTGCGCACCATTCCGAGCAGTTCGTCGCGCGTGAGCGTCGTCGTGTGAGCGAACTCGGCCCATTCCGGTGGGCCGAACGCCGGACCGAAGTCGGTGACGGTCTCCAGCAGGTGGTCGACGGTGTCGCCGATCTCGGCGATCCGGCTCAGCTCGGTCACCCACGGGGTCCGGTCGTCGCGCAGGTTCCAGATCGGCGCGAAGGCGCCGCCGGACCGCAGCACCCGGGCGATCTCCGGGTGCGCCCGCTCCCGGTCGAACCAGTGGTACGCCTGGCCGACCAGCACGGCGTCGGCGTACCCGTCGGGCAGCGGCACCGACTCCGCGCTCCCGTCCTGGGCGGTGGTGCCGACGGTGGCGGCCTCCAACTGGGCGCGCATGCCCGGGTCGGGCTCGACGGCGGTCACGTCGTGGCCGAGCGCGAGCACGCCCCGGGTGAGGATCCCGGTGCCGGCTCCCAGGTCGACGACCCGGCCGGGCACCGGGAGACCGTCGAGCGCCCAGCGCAGCGCGGCCTCCGGATAGCGGGGCCGGAACCGGTCGTAGGCGGCTGCCGCGGCGCCGAACGAGAGGGCCTGAGTGGGGTCGGTCATGGCGGGCAGGTTATCCCGTAACCACCATCCGGCCCCTTGAGTACGCTCGGTGCCTGAACCCCGCCCGAAGACTCCCGACGAGGAAGCGTGCCGTGACCGAGCAGACCCCCGTGCCAGTGGACCCCGCCGACGACCTTCCCGAGCAGATGAAGGTCCGCCGGGAGAAGCGGGACCGGATGCTCGCCGAGGGCGTCCAGCCCTATCCGGTCGGATATCCCCGGACCAGCACCCTCGCGGAGATCCGCTCGACGTACGCCGAGCTGCCCACCGACACCGCCACCGGCGACCGCGTGTCGGTCACCGGCCGGGTGATCTTCGTACGGAACACCGGCAAGCTGTGCTTCGCGACCCTGCGCGACGGCGACGGCACCGAACTCCAGGCGATGCTCTCCCTGGACCGGGTCGGCGCGGAGCGGCTGGAGGACTGGAAGCGCCTGGTCGACCTCGGCGACCACGTGGGCGTGACGGGCGAGGTGATCACCAGCCGGCGCGGCGAGCTGTCGGTGCTGGCCGAGGAGTGGGCGGTCACCGCCAAGGCGCTGCGTCCGCTGCCGGTGGCGCACAAGCCGCTGAGTGAGGAGGCCCGCGTCCGGCAGCGCTACGTCGACCTGATCGTCCGCCCGCAGGCCCGCCAGATGGTGCGTACGCGTGCCACCGCCGTGCGCAGCCTCCGGGACACCCTGCACGGCCGGGACTTCATCGAGGTGGAGACCCCGATGCTCCAGTTGCTGCACGGCGGGGCGGCTGCGCGGCCATTCGTGACCCACAGCAATGCGTTGAGCACGGATCTGTATCTGCGAATCGCTCCGGAACTGTTTCTCAAGCGCGCCGTGGTCGGTGGCGTCGACCGGGTCTTCGAGATCAACCGCAACTTCCGTAATGAGGGCATCGACTCTTCGCACTCGCCCGAGTTCGCGATGCTGGAGGTGTACGAGGCTTACGGCGACTACGACACGATGGCCGAGCTGACCCGCAATCTCGTCCAGCAGGCGGCCATCGCGGTCGCCGGCTCGACCGTGGTGACCCACGCCGACGGGCGCGAGTTCGACCTGGGTGGTGAGTGGCGGTCCGTGACGCTCTTCGGGGTTCTTTCCGAGGCACTCGGCGAGGAGGTCACCGTCCGCACCGAGCACGCCCGCCTCGTCGAGTACGCGGACAAGGTCGGATTGTCGGTCGACCCGAAGTGGGGACCGGGCAAGCTCGCGGAGGAACTGTTCGAGGAACTGGTCGTACCGGGCCTGACCCAGCCCACCTTCGTCCGCGACTACCCGGAGGAGACCAGCCCGCTCACCCGGGCGCACCGCAGCGAGCCGGGGCTGGCGGAGAAGTGGGACCTCTACGTGCTGGGCTTCGAGCTGGGCACCGCGTACTCCGAGCTGGTGGACCCGGTGGTGCAGCGTGAGCGGCTGGTCGCCCAGGCGCAGCTCGCCGCCCGCGGCGACGACGAGGCCATGCGCCTGGACGAGGACTTCCTCCGCGCGATGGAGTACGGAATGCCGCCGGCCGGTGGTATGGGAATGGGAATCGACCGCCTGCTGATGGCTCTGACCGGCCAGGGTATTCGGGAAACGATCCTCTTCCCGTTGGTCCGGCCCGAGTAGTCTCCGCCGGGTCGTTACCCCATCCTATTGACGAGGCAACCAGCGGGCGGGTTATCGTTCTTGCGTTCGCAGGAGCAACCCTGCTCGAAAGGAATGTGGGACGTGGCCAAGCAAATCATTCATAAGCTGGTCGATGACCTGGACGGCGGGGACGCTGACGAGACCGTCAAGTTCGCCCTCGACGGCGTTCAGTACGAGATCGACCTGTCGAGCGCCAACGCCGCGAAATTGCGTGACGTATTCGCTCAGTACATCGCCCACGGCACGAAGGTCGGTCGTGGCGGTGTGGTCGTCGGTGGGCGGGCAGCTCGTGGTCGGGGTGGGGCCACCGCCGACCGCGAGCAGAACAAGGCGATCCGCGAGTGGGCCAAGAAAGCCGGCAAGGACATCTCCGACCGGGGCCGGATCCCGCAGGAGATCGTCGACGAGTACCACTCGAAGGCCGGTCACTGACCCGCTCGTCGGGAACGGGTGCCAGGCGACACGACGCCGGGCCGGAGCACGTCTCCGGGCCGGCGTCGCCGTATCCGCTCCCGGGTCCGGCGCACCGGGAAGAATGGCCAGCCGGCGTGCGTTGTCCACAGCCGGTGGAGAGTCTGTCCACAGCCTGTGGATGGCGCCCACCGGGGCGGGCCGGGCCGAGATGGAACCGGCCACGCCCACGGCACCCGGTCTGGTCGGGGGTCGGATTTCGCTCTGCGCGTAGCGACGGGGGTACCGGAACACCGTCTGAGCGCGCACGGTTGTGCAAAAGGACGCGTACACGGCATTCGGTGGGGACACACGACCTCAGCGGAGTCGGTCCGCGGCGATAGAGTAAGGAGGCACGGACGCCCGTCCCGGACGTCCGAGCACCGGCCCCGCCACGACTTCTTGACCATCAAGATCGAGTGCGCACGGCACGTGAGGAGCACGAGGGCATGTTCGAGCGGTTCACCGACCGAGCGCGACGGGTTGTCGTCCTGGCCCAAGAAGAGGCCCGGATGCTCAACCACAACTACATCGGTACGGAGCACATCCTGCTGGGCCTCATCCACGAGGGTGAGGGCGTCGCCGCCAAGGCTCTGGAGAGCCTCGGCATCTCCCTGGAGGGCGTGCGTCAGCAGGTCGAGGAGATCATCGGCCAGGGTCAGCAGGCGCCGAGCGGGCACATCCCGTTCACGCCGCGGGCCAAGAAGGTGCTGGAGCTGTCGCTGCGTGAGGCGCTGCAGCTCGGCCACAACTACATCGGCACGGAGCACATCCTGCTCGGCCTGATCCGTGAGGGCGAGGGCGTCGCCGCCCAGGTGCTGGTCAAGCTCGGCGCCGACCTCAACCGGGTCCGCCAGCAGGTGATCCAGCTGCTCTCCGGCTACCAGGGCAAGGAGCCCGCCGCGGCGGGTGCCACGCCGGGTGAGGCCGCGCCGTCGACCAGCCTCGTGCTGGACCAGTTCGGCCGCAACCTGACCCAGGCCGCCCGCGAGGGCAAGCTCGACCCGGTCATCGGGCGCGAGAAGGAAATCGAGCGGGTCATGCAGGTGCTCTCCCGCCGTACGAAGAACAACCCGGTCCTGATCGGTGAGCCCGGCGTCGGCAAGACCGCCGTGGTGGAGGGCCTGTCCCAGAAGATCATCAAGGGCGAGGTGCCCGAGACCCTCAAGGACAAGCAGCTCTACACGCTCGACCTCGGTGCCCTGGTGGCCGGTTCCCGCTACCGCGGTGACTTCGAGGAGCGCCTCAAGAAGGTGCTCAAGGAGATCCGCACCCGCGGCGACATCATCCTGTTCATCGACGAGATCCACACCCTGGTGGGTGCGGGTGCCGCCGAGGGCGCGATCGACGCGGCGAGCATCCTCAAGCCGATGCTGGCCCGTGGTGAGCTGCAGACCATCGGCGCGACCACCCTTGACGAGTACCGCAAGCACCTGGAGAAGGACGCCGCGCTGGAGCGCCGCTTCCAGCCGATCCAGGTGGGTGAGCCGTCGCTGGCCCACACCATCGAGATCCTCAAGGGCCTGCGGGACCGCTACGAGGCGCACCACCGGGTGAGCATCACCGACGCCGCTCTCGTGGCCGCCGCCACCCTGGCCGACCGGTACATCTCCGACCGCTTCCTGCCGGACAAGGCGATCGACCTGATCGACGAGGCCGGTGCCCGGATGCGCATCCGCCGGATGACCGCGCCGCCAGACCTGCGCGACTTCGACGAGCGCATCGCCCAGGTGCGCAAGGACAAGGAGTCCGCGATCGACGCGCAGGACTTCGAGCGTGCCGCCCAGCTGCGTGACAAGGAGAAGCAGCTCCTCGGTCAGAAGGCGCAGCGGGAGAAGGAGTGGAAGGCCGGTGACCTGGACGTCGTCAGCGAGGTCGACGACGAGCAGATCGCCGAGGTGCTCGGCAACTGGACCGGCATCCCGGTCTACAAGCTGACCGAGGAGGAGACCTCGCGCCTGCTGCGCATGGAGGACGAGCTGCACAAGCGCGTCATCGGCCAGGAGGACGCGGTCAAGGCGGTATCGAAGGCGATCCGGCGTACCCGGGCCGGCCTGAAGGACCCGAAGCGTCCGTCCGGCTCGTTCATCTTCGCCGGCCCGTCCGGCGTGGGTAAGACCGAGCTGTCCAAGGCGCTCGCCGAGTTCCTCTTCGGCAGCGAGGACGCCCTCATCCAGCTGGACATGTCCGAGTTCCACGACCGCTACACGGTCTCCCGGCTGGTGGGTGCGCCTCCCGGCTACGTCGGCTACGACGAGGGTGGCCAGCTGACCGAGAAGGTGCGGCGTCGGCCGTTCTCGGTGGTCCTCTTCGACGAGATCGAGAAGGCCCACCCGGACGTGTTCAACACGCTGCTCCAGATCCTGGAGGACGGTCGGCTCACCGACGGTCAGGGCCGGATCGTGGACTTCAAGAACACGGTCATCATCCTGACCACCAACCTCGGCACGCGGGACGTGGCCAAGGCGGTGTCGCTGGGCTTCCAGGCGTCGGAGGACTCCGAGTCCAACTACGACCGGATGAAGCAGAAGGTCAACGACGAGCTCAAGCAGCACTTCCGGCCTGAGTTCCTGAACCGGATCGACGACACCATCGTCTTCCACCAGCTGCGTCAGAACGAGATCCTGTCGATCGTCGACATCATGATCTCCCGGATCGAGGGCCAGCTGCGCAACAAGGACATGGGCCTGGAGCTGACCGACAACGCCAAGAAGTACCTGGCGGTGAAGGGCTTCGACCCGGTGCTCGGTGCGCGTCCGCTGCGTCGCACGATCCAGCGCGACATCGAGGACAACCTGTCCGAGCGGATCCTCTTCAACGAGCTGACCCCGGGTCAGATCGTGGTGGTGGACTGCGAGGGCGACCCGAATAACATCGACAAGTCCAAGCTCGTCTTCCGGGGCGCCGAGAAGCCGGTCGACGTGCCGGACGCGGTCCCGGCCGACCTGGGCGGCACCGCCGCCGCGGGCGCGGACGAGTAAGGCACCAGCACGAGGGCGACGGCCCGGTGGCATCGGCCACCGGGCCGTCGCCTTTGTCCGTCACCAGGGGTTCCTGGGCGGGGCGCCGGTGCGGGCGGGCGGCAAGATCCACTCGATTTCAATGAAGTGGGGCTGTCAGGCACCGCTGACACCCCGACTTCAATGAACCGGAGTGGATCACCGGCCGGGATTCGAAGATCTCGACCCTGGACCGGGACCTGGACCGGGACTCGGACTGGGACTGGGACCGTGAACGGCCGGGCGCCCCGGGTTCGCGACATCGGGTGGATTGGGACGGGCCGGCCTGCACCGGGTCCCGATGTCCGGTCTTGGGCCAGCTGTCCGGTCCGGCCTACGACGGGTGTCCGGGTCCGGTCTTGGCCGGGTGTCCGGGCCCGCCTTGGCTCGGGTGCCAGTGCCCGCCGCAGGGCGGGGTGTCCGGTCCCGCCGCAGGATCGAGGTGGCCAGTCCCGCCGCACGCTCCTCGCTCTCCCGCTCAGCCCGGTCCCTGTCCGCCTCCGCGAACCGCCCCGCCCGCCGTATCGACCTCCGCCCGCCCCGCTCCCCGCCCCCCGCTGTGGTTGATCATGAGGTTAGCGGGTCGAGATGTCCGTTTCGAGCCCGCTAACCTCATGATCAACGCCGCTGGGGGCGGGCCTTGGGGGAGATCTTGGTAGGAAACGGCCCCCAGAGGGGCCATCCCGTACCAAGATCTTGTCCCGGCTGGGGTGCCTGTCCGGTTTGTGGTCCGGTGTCGGGTGGTCGTGGGCCACCCCGGGGGTGGAATCCGGGGCGGGGCCGGGTCGTTGTACATGGCAGACCGTGCCACCTCGGGCGGCGCACCGGCTCACCGCGATGGGCCGGGGCCGGCGGGAACGATTGACCGCCGGCCGCAGTTACATCCCCCGGGCCGCACCACGGAGCCCCGGGACGCCGGCAAGGAATGACCCGCCGGCTCCCGCAGTTACATCCCCCGGGCCGCACTAGCCCGCACTAGCCCCGGGAAGCCGGCAAGGAATGACCCGCCGGCTCCGGCAGTTACATCCCCCGGGCCGCAGCACAGCCCACCGGGCCGCACGCAGGGCCCGCCCCCGGGACCCGGCGGGGAATGACCCCCCGGACCCGGTCGTTACATCCCCCGGACCCGCGCCGGCCACGGCCGCCGGGCCGAATCCCCCGAAACATCGCGGCATGCCACCGCAGAACCCCCCTCTTGCGTGTGTCGCGCACCCCCGATGTGAAGGAGCACCCCGATCATGGCTACCACCC